>JAIELO010000415.1 GCA_019752915.1 Burkholderiaceae bacterium | reverse complement strand
AAAGCCAAACAGGAAGCTGAGGCCGCCGCAGTGCGTCAACAGCAGGCCGCGCAGGCTCGCAAAGCTGCGTCCACTGTAGTGCCTGCCAAGTAAACTTGGTGCGCTGCGCTAACGTTCCCGGATTCGATCCCCGCGCCGCGCGTTGCTGGCGCTGCTTGCATAGACTGCAGGGGCTGTCATGCTGGCTGCTGGCGGGCCTGGCTTTGCTGCTGGCGTTTCTGTGCTGCGCAGGAGCCGAACCGGCGTTGCCGAACACGCCGCGTTTTATTAACACCGTCAGTGCCGAGGCGATTCCCGATGGTGTGGTGACCACGCTGGCGCAGGACGAGCGTGGCTATATCTGGGCCGGTGGCCCGACCGGTCTGGCGCGCTACGATGCCTATCGTTTTCAGCGCTTTCCACTGAAGGCCGCTGGCAGCAGTACCGAACAGACCGGTTTTGTCACGACCATCGTCCCGGCCGGCCCCGGGTACCTGTGGGCAGGGCTGGTCACGGTGGGTCTGGCCTATGTGAATACGGATACCGGCTGGTCGGAGTTCTACCGGCATGACCGGCAGGATCCCCACAGTCTGACCGAGGGGGTGGTCAGGGCCGTGGTACGTGAGTCTGGCGGCGGCCTGTGGATCGGTACCGCAGGAGGCGGTCTCGACTATCTTCCTGCCAACAGCCGCCAGTTCCAGCATCATCGCGCGGCCGGAGGCGAATTGCCGAGTGACTGGATTGCGGCGCTGCTGCTCGATCAGGCTGGCGACCTGTGGGTGGGCGGCCGGCAAGGACTGGTGCGTAAGCGGCGCGGCGAGAGTCATTTCCAGCCGCTTCAGACGGGTAGCGTGCTGCGCACACTCCTGGCGCAAGACAGCGTCACCATGTTGCATCAGGATGGTGCCGGCCAACTCTGGGTTGGTACGCAGAGTGGACGATTGTTGCGCCTCAATGCGCACAGCGCTGCGCTGGAATGGCAGGCAAAGGATGCCGCCGACCATGCCGGCCCGGTGAATGCGATGCGCATGCTGGATCAGAATACCCTGTGGATTGCCCGAGGCAATGGTATCGATGTGCGCCATGTCGCGAGCGGCGCACTGTTGCAGCGCCTGATTTACCGGCGCGACCGTCCGGATGGCCTGGCCGGCGCCGATGTGCGCGGGCTGGTCCGCGACGCCTCCGGGGTGCTGTTTGTGGGACTGTATGGTGGCGGGGTACAGCGCTACGTGCCGCCCCTGTCGGGCATTAGCGTGCTGGTGCCGGATGGCGATGATCCGCTGGCCGATATCAGTGTGCGCAGCATCCTGCAACTGCGTCATGGCGAAGTCTGGCTAGGGCGCTCGGAAGGCGGCGTCACCATCCTCGACGCGGCACTGCGCCGCACCGGTCAGTTGCGTTTGCCACGTCTGCCTCAGGGCGGCGATGCGGACGCCATGCCGGTGACGGCACTCACACAAGGTAGTGATGGCCAGATCTGGATCGGCGCCGACTTCGGTGTCTACCAGTTCGATGCCGCGCGGCGCTTCCTGCGTCGTTACGATACCGGCAGTGCCAAGGTGCGGCGACTGATGTTTGATCGCGAGGGGACGCTGTGGATTGCCACTCAGGACGGCATCCTGCTGCGTTCTGCCAGCGATGCGCCGTTGACGCCGTTGCTGCTGGCGCAGGGCGGGCCGTTGCGCGGTTATGTCGATGCGCTGGAGCTGGGCGCTGACGGTAAGGTGTGGGTGGGGGGTGTAGCCGGACTCTACTGGCGCGAAGCCGATGGCCAGTTGCTGTTCAAGTTGCAATCATACCCGGATCCGCAGGCCGCCAGTTCTTCGGTCAAGGGCTTGCTGGCCGATGCCGAGGGCTTCTGGTGCGAAACCGACAATGGGCTGTATCGCATCGACCGGATTAACGGTCAGCGCGCCCGCTACACGCTGATGATTGCCGCAACGGGAGCGGGGCGCAGCATGGGCGCCAATCTGCTGCCTGACAGGCAGGGACGCATCTGGTCGCACCGCGGCCTGTACACACCTGCCGAGCAGCGTTTTGATGAGTTCAGCCGTGCCGATGGCGTGGATTTCGGCACCGGCTGGTTCCGTGCCTACAGCGCGCTGCAAGACGGACGCATGCTGTTTGGTGGTAGTCAGGGCTTGCTGGTGATCGATGCCGCCCTATACCAGCCATGGACCTATCAGCCGCCGGTGGTGATTAGCCGAGTGCTGGCAGGCGAGCGTAATACCGCACAGGCGCTCAACCAGGCACTGCAACTGGCGCCGGGCCAGCGGCGCTTCCGCGCCGAATTTACGGCACTCGACTACAGCTATCCGGAAGGGCATCGCTATCGCTACCGGCTGGCCGGTTATGACGCCGAGTGGCACGATGCGGAGGCGGATCAGCGTTTAGCCAGCTACGATCAGCTGCCGCCGGGTAGCTACACCTTGCAGGTGCAGGGTAGTAACCGCAAGGGGCTGTGGAGTCCGGTCACGGCGACGCTGGCAGTGACGGTGCTGCCAGCGTGGTGGGAAACCTGGTGGGCCATGGCGGGCAGGGTGGTGCTGTTGCTGCTGGCATTGCTGGCTTTGCTGCAGTGGCGTACCGCGCAACTACGCCGCCGCAAGCAGGTGCTGGAACACAGCGTCAACGAGCGCACGCTGGAGTTGCAGCGCGTTTCGGCCGTACTGGAAGCTAAGAGCCTGGCGCTGGAACAGGCTAGCCGTACCGATCCGCTGACTGGCTTGCACAACCGTCGCTTCCTCAGTGAGCATATCGATAGCGATGTGGCGCGCTCGCTGCGCCGCTATGCCGAGCAGGAGCGCCGTGGTCAGTCGGTGGGTGAGGATGCGGATCTGATCTTCTACATGCTCGACATCGACCATTTCAAACAGACCAATGATGCGTATGGTCATGGCGCCGGCGATGCATTGCTGCAACAGATGCGTGCGCGTCTGCAGGCTAGCTTCCGCGATGGCGACTACCTGATTCGCTGGGGCGGTGAAGAGTTTCTGATTGTGGCGCGTGGCACCGATCGGGCGCGGGCGGGCGAACTGGCCGAGCGCGCCCGACTGGCGGTGGCGCTGCAACCGTTCGAGCTGCCCGATGGCAGTCGCCTCAGTAAAACCTGTTCGATCGGTTACGCCTGCTTCCCGCTGAGTATCGAACAGCCGCAGGCGCTGAACTGGCAGGCACTGATCGAGATGGCGGATACGGCGCTGTATCACGTCAAGCGGCATGGGCGCAATGGCTGGTGCGGCGTGCAGAGTGTGCAACAGCACGATGCCGAGGCGCTGGCCCTGCTGGTGCGGCAGGATGTCGCACAGTGGCAGGCGCGCCATGGCGTCATGCTGGAGTACAGTGCGGCGCTGCGCCCGGAGGCATCGCCTGGCTAGTGTTTTTTTTATAGCGCACTCGTGCTACACTGCCGCGCATGATCTTGCACCGCACCCCTTACCGCATCGCTGTCTGGCTTGCCAGTCTGGCCATGCTGTTTGCCGTGCTGGCGCCCACCATTGCGCGCGCCCGTAGCGGCGGCGAATGGGTGGAGATCTGCAGTGTCGCTGGCAACAAGCTGGTGCGCAGTACGGCAGCCTCTGATCCGGCCCAGCCGGAATCGGCTGGCGCCACCATGGACTGCCCTTACTGTGCACTGCATAGTGAACTTGCCTTACCCACCACCCCCCATGCTGTATTGATCCACGCGATCGAAGCCAGCAGCTTCGTGCCGCGTCTGTTCCTGCAGGCGCCACGTGCACTCTTCATCTGGGCACCAGCCCAGTCACGCGCACCACCCGCACTGGTCTGATTCGTTTTGATTGGTCGCCTGCGCGTCTGCGCGGGCGTTGATTGGTTCGAACCGGAGCACCTATCTCCCTTTCCTTGACGCGTTCCGGCCGCAGGCCGGTTCTGCCGGGATTGCGTCGCCGCCTTGCCTTGGCAGTGGCGCCGGAGATATGGTGCGCGGCACTGTTGCACTGCCTCGGCGTTCGCGCACCGGGCGGGCAATGGCACCCTCATGAAGAGAGTAGCAAGTAATGAAACACGTATTTCCCCTGCAGCATTTAAGTCTTATATCGCTGGCCCTGTGCTGTGCCTATCCGGCCATGGCGTTTGCCGATGCCGGTGCCGATGATGGCATGGAAATTGTCGTCATCAGTGGCGCGCGCGCCCTGACCAAACTGTCGGAAACTCCCAGCGCCATTGGCGTCATCGATCAGCAAGCCTTACAGCGTGACAAGCCCAAGAGCATGGGCGATGTGCTGAACCGTATCGCGGGCGTCTACTGGAATGATCTGGGCAACGAGCAGCACAGCATGAGTATCCGTCAACCCATCAGCACCAATGCGGTCTACCAGTATCTGGAAGATGGTATTCCGATCCGGCCGCTCGGCGTTTTCAACCACAACTCCCTCAATGAAATGAATCTGAGTGGTGCCAACGGCGTGGAGGTGGTCAAAGGGCCGGCATCCTCGCTGTATGGCAGTAACGCAGTCGGCGGCGCCATCAATGTGCTGACGGCCGCCTCGTCACGCACGCCGTATGCCAGCGTGGGCGTGCGCAGCGAAAACCAGAGCGGCTATAGCCGTTACGATACGGCGCTCAGTAATAGCTGGGATCAGCTGGGACTGCGTTTTTCCCATTACAGCATGCGCCGCACCCGCGATAACTGGCAGCAGTACAGCTATGGCAGCAAGGATTCCTATACCCTGCGCGGCGACTATGCGCTCAGCGCCCGTTCCGCGTTGCGGGCCACGCTGGTACACACTGATCTGGATGCAGGCATGACGGGCAGTCTGTTCGAGAACGACTTCCGGAATAATCCGTCCAAGAGCATCAACAGCTTTACCTACCGGCGCGATCTGACCACCCGCGTCACGGCGGCCTGGGAAGGCGATACCATCGCGGGCGGCAATACCACCGTGACCGTGTTTGGCCGGCGCAATGACCATGCGCAGATTCCCGCGTATGGCATCGGTAGCTGCAATGCGACCCAGTGCAAGGGCTCCAAAAATAATAACCACGTCGATTCGCGCGGGCTGGACCTCAAGCATGTGCAGGAATTCGGCTGGCTCAATGCCCGTCTGATTGGCGGGGTGTATCTCGATCACAGCGACAATCCCTATGTCAGCGACAATCTTGCGGTGCTGCGTGATGCCGCAACGGGGCGCTATGTCAGCTATACGCTGGCCAATGCCAGCGTGCCACTCGGCGTACGCGACTACGAGGCGAAGATCGTTAACACCGCGCTGTTCGGCCAGTGGGAATTTACACCGCTGGCGCAGCTGCGGGTGGTCGCCGGCGGGCGCTCCGACCGGATCCGCTACGATTACCATAACCGTCTGGCGCCCGGCGGCAGTGTCAACTACGGGGCGCCCGATGAACAGCGCAGCTTTGCGCGCTTCAGTCCAAAATTGGGCGCGAGCTATGTGCTGGGTGCCGATGCCAATGTGTACGGCAACCTCAGTGAAGGCTTTACGCCACCGGAAGTGAGCCAGATGTACGGCAAGACCGGCATTCCCGACCTGCATCCGGCCACCTTCCGCAACGCCGAGCTCAACGCCGCCAACCTGTCGGGCGGCCGGTTCGACGGGGCCGACTTCCGCAACGCCG
>JAIELO010000052.1 GCA_019752915.1 Burkholderiaceae bacterium | reverse complement strand
GGCGGCGGCGCGTTCGGCGGCCGCTTCCGCTTGCTGGCGGGTGTAATCGAGTGCGCCGCTGGTGGTGATGGCGGCCAGAATCGTGTCGAAATGCTGTTCGTCACCCTGTTCGATGCAGCTACGCACCAGCTCGCGCTGTTCGGCCGTGCCATTTTCCATCAGGTAGATCAGTGGCAGGGTCGGCTTGCCTTCGCGCAGGTCGTCGCCGACGTTTTTGCCGATTTCGCTGGCGTCGCCGGCGTAGTCGAGTACGTCGTCGATCAGCTGGAAGGCGGTGCCCAGCGAGCGGCCATATTCGCCCGCTGCTTCGATCTGGGCGTCGTTGCAGCCGGAGATCAGGGCGCCCAGTTCGGCCGCTGCTTCGAACAGCTTGGCAGTCTTGGAGCGGATCACTTGCAGATAGCGTTCCTGATTCACGTCCGGGTCGTGCATGTTCAGCAGTTGCAGCACTTCGCCTTCGGCGATCACGTTGGTGGCATCCGAGAGGATCTGCATCACACGCATATTGTTCAGGCTCACCATCATCTGGAACGAGCGCGAATACAGGAAGTCCCCCACCAGTACCGAAGCGGCATTGCCGAACAGGGCGTTGGCAGTGGCACGACCACGGCGCAGCGACGATTCGTCGACTACGTCATCGTGCAGCAGGGTGGCGGTGTGGATGAATTCCACCACGGCAGCCAGTTCGTGGTGCGCCGTGCCTTTGTAGGCGTAGGCATTGGCCACCAGCAGTACCAGCACCGGACGGATCCGTTTGCCGCCAGCACTGATGATGTATTCTGCGATCTGGTTAACGAGGCTGACCTCGGAATGCAGTTTCTGGCGGATCACTGTATTGACCGCGTCCATATCGGCGGCGATCGTTTGAGCGATGGTATTCTGGGGAGCGGTGTGGGTAGCGGCAGACAAGACGAACCTGTGCGGTAGACTATTGGTGGTCGAGATTATACGACATGCCCCTGCACAGAGGGGTACTGGCAGTGCCGCGCAGTGAATTATTTGCCAATTAAATAAGCACCACCCCGCGCGCCGATGTCAGACATACCACGCCAGCCGGGGTTTGTGAATAGTTTTTGACGCGAAATCCCTTCCCATGTATAATCAGCGGTTCCCCGGTATCCATGCTGTTGTTTTCGCAGGTGCCGGTAGGACTTTTCTTAACATTTGATGAGGTTTCAAATCATGTACGCGGTCATAAAAACCGGTGGCAAACAGTATAAAGTTGTCGCTGGCGAAAAACTTAAAGTAGAACAGATACCGGCAGACATTGGTTCCGAACTCACCATCGATCAGGTCCTCGCCGTTGGCGAAGGCGAGAGCATCAAATTTGGTGCTCCTCTGGTTGAGGGTGCAAAGGTACTGGTTACTGTTGTGGCACACGGTCGTCACGATAAAGTGAAGATTTTCAAGATGCGTCGTCGTAAGCACTACCAGAAGCATCAAGGCCATCGCCAAAATTACACCGAAATCCAAATCGTATCGATCAACGGCTAATTGCCGTTTGCCCGAGAATTAGTATCCAAGGAGTCTTAAATGGCACACAAAAAAGGCGGCGGCACAACGCGAAATGGTCGTGACTCAGAATCAAAACGCCTGGGCGTTAAGGTTTACGGCGGTCAATCGATCAATGCTGGTGGCATCATCATTCGTCAACGCGGCACGCCAGTGCGCGCCGGCGAAGGTGTTGGCATGGGCAAAGACCACACCCTGTTCGCTCTGGTGGACGGCAAGGTCAAGTTCGTGACCAAGGGCGTAGGCTCGAAGCAGTACGTTACCGTAGTAGCAGCGTAAATCACGCTTACGGTCCGCTGCGCACTGCGCGCGGGCCGATTTGTAAGGCGCAAGCCTTCAATCGAAAGGCTCTGCCCCAGGTAGAGCCTTTTTAGTTTTATGGCGGCACATTATGAAGTTTATCGACGAAGCAAAAATTGAAGTGATCGGTGGTGACGGCGGCAATGGTTGCGCCTCGTTTTGCCGTGAGAAATTCCGCCCGTTCGGCGGTCCTGACGGCGGTGACGGCGGCAAAGGTGGCTCGATCTGGGCGGTTGCAGACCGTAACATCAATACGCTGGTCGATTTCCGCTTCTCCAAAATGCACCGCGGTAAAGACGGCGAATCGGGCCGTGGCGCCGACTGCTACGGCAAGGGCGCTGACGATATCCACCTGCGCATGCCGGTGGGCACACTGATCATTGACGAAGCCTCCGGCGAAATCATGGCCGATCTGACCGAACACGGCCAGATGGAACTGCTGGCCAAGGGCGGCGAGGGCGGCTGGGGTAACATCCACTTCAAGACCTCCACCAATCGTGCCCCGCGTCAGAAGACCGAAGGTAAAGAAGGCGAACGCCGCGAACTGCGTCTGGAACTGAAGGTACTGGCCGACGTGGGTCTGCTGGGCATGCCGAACGCCGGCAAATCGACCTTTATTTCGGCGGTATCGAACGCACGTCCGAAGATTGCCGACTATCCGTTCACGACGCTGCACCCGAATCTGGGCGTGGTCCGCGTGTCGCACGAGAAGAGCTTTGTGATCGCCGATATTCCCGGCCTGATCGAAGGCGCTTCCGAAGGTGCCGGTCTGGGTCACCAGTTCCTGCGTCACCTGCAGCGCACCGGTCTGCTGCTGCACATCGTCGATCTGGCACCGTTCGAAACCAATGTCGATCCGGTCAAGGAAGCCAAGGCGCTGGTCAAGGAACTCAAGAAGTACGACGAATCGCTGGTCGATAAACCACGCTGGCTGGTGCTGAACAAGCTGGACATGGTACCGGAAGCGGACCGTGCCAAAGTGGTCAAGGACTTCATCAAGCGCTTCGCCTGGAAAGGTCCGGTATTCCAGATTTCTGCACTCGGTCACGAAGGCACGCAGGAACTGGTTAACGCGATTCAGATGCACCTGGAAGAGAAGAAGCACAACGAACAGCGTGCCGAAGAAACCCAGATGACGGAAGAGGCGCGCGGCATCAATTCCATCGATCCTGACGATCCACGCTTCAAAATTATCGACTGAGACGCGACTAGCTCTCGACGTACCCTCCGCATCACCGGCATAATCAGTTATCAGCTGATTATGCCTTTCCACTCTGCGCCCGTGCTGCCATCGCAGCCCGGGTGACTGTTAGCGGCAAAGCAGGGCGATCCGCCCGATACCATCACAGCACTGCGTGTTTCTGACCTTGTCTCCGGCGTTCCCGGACGGCGCTGGTTATAAGCTCTATCGTTCGCTTCGTTCGCTTGTTTTGAGAGTTGCCGCACCATGAAATCCGTTATACAGAACGCTCACCGCATCATCATCAAAGTCGGTTCTTCGCTGGTCACCAACGATGGCCGTGGCCTCGACCATGCTGCGATTGCCCGCTGGGCCGCCCAGATTGCCGGCCTGCGCGCGCTGGGCAAGCAGGTAGTACTGGTCAGTTCCGGCGCGATCGCCGAAGGCATGCTGCGCCTCGGCTTCGAGCAGCGCCCCACCGATATCCACGAATTGCAGGCCTGCGCGGCCGTCGGCCAGATGGGCCTCGCACAAATCTATGAAACCAGCTTCCGCGCGCACCAGCTGGGCACCGCGCAGGTGCTGCTGACGCATGCCGATCTGGCCGATCGCGAACGCTATCTGAATGCCCGCTCGACCCTGACGACCTTGCTGCGTCTGGGGGTGGTGCCGATCATTAACGAGAACGATACGGTGGTCACCGACGAGATCAAGTTCGGCGATAACGATACACTCGGTGCGCTGGTGGCCAATCTGATCGAGGCCGATGCGCTGATCATCCTGACCGACCAGCATGGCCTGTACAGCGCCGACCCGCGCAAGGATCCGGATGCAGTGCTGATCCAGCAGGGCCGGGCCGGTGATCCGGCGCTGGAAGCGATGGCCGGTGGCGCCGGCACCAGTATTGGCCGCGGTGGCATGCTGACCAAGATTCTGGCGGCCAAGCGCGCTGCCAAATCGGGTGCCCACACGATTATTGCGTGGGGTCGCGACAGCGATGTGCTGGCACGGCTGGCGCAGGGCGAGGCGATCGGCACCGAACTGGTGGCGCAGACCGGCCAGCTGACGGCGCGCAAACAGTGGATGGCTGATCATCTGCATACGGTCGGACAGGTGGTGCTCGATGCCGGTGCGGTGCAGAAGCTCAGTCAGGAAGGCAAATCCTTGTTACCGATCGGCGTCGCGGATGTGAAGGGCGAATTCGGGCGCGGCGCCGTGATTACCTGCGTGAGCGAGCAAGGCACGGCGCTGGCGCGCGGTATTTCCAACTACAGCAGTGCGGAAACCCGCCGCATCATGCGCAAACCATCTAGCGAGATCGAAGCCATCCTCGGCTATGTCGAAGGGCAGGAGCTGATCCACCGCGATAATCTGGTGCTGATCTAAAGCCTTGGCTCGTCTAGAAGCTCAGCGTACCGGGGCCGCGTAGCTGGATGCCGCGATAGCGGCGGCGGTAGAGTACCAGTCCGGTAGCGGCCAGCAACACGCCGACGATCAGCGTCATGAACTCCTGCGGCGAGCGCACGACGGTCGCGGTCGCATTCGAGTGCATGGTGCTGGCTTCGAATTTGTGGCCCTGATACTGCGCGCCGATGACCAGTTCCTGATTGTTGATGGCATTCACCAGATACAGGCCGTGGCCGCCCGGATGCACCGTCATTTTGCCGTCGCGATAGACAAACGCGCGGCGCTCGTCGCCGATCAGCACGGTGCCCACCACATGTCCGGCGCCGTTGATGGCAGTGGCGAAACTGTCGCCGTAACCGATCATGTCGCCCAGATCGCGCATCTGTTCGCCGTCATACATGAACGCATGCCAGCGCCCGCTGGCCGTACTGGCCGCGCCGACCACGATGCCCTCATCATTGATCGCGCTGGCCGAACTGGCGCGCCCGCCCGGCAGAATACCCAGATTGATCATGCCGCTGCCGGGACGGTAGAGGAAGGCGCGCCGGTTGCCGTCGCTGAGGGCGGCCGTGCCGACCACCTCGCCGTGCTGATTGATGCCGCTGGCATAGCTGATCTTGCCGCCCAGCGTACCCAGATCGGTCATTGCGCCATCGCGGCTGGTGACATAGGCGTGGAAATAGTTATCGCTGGTGTCGGCAAACCCGACCACCTGACCGGCTGTGTTGAGGGCCGCGCCATAACTGCTGCCGCCGCCCAGCGTACCGAGGTCGCGCATGCCGCGCTCTTTGCTGTAAAGGAAGGCGCGCCACTGCTTGCGGCCATTCTGGGCTGTGCCGACCACCTCGCCACTGGCATTGATGCCCTTGGTATAGCTTTCGGCACCGCCCAGTGTGCCCAGTTCGATCACTTGCCGGTCAAACAGAATGGCGCGCTGGGTGCCTTCCTCGACGTTCTGGATGATGCCCGCCACCTGTCCTCGGGCATTGATGTCGACGGCGATGCTGGCTTCTTCGTGCTTGACGGCGATGCCGAGCGGGTTAAGTTTCTCCGCCGCAGAGATGCCGGCATAGCTCAACAAAACAGCGGCCAATAGCACAGAACTGGTAGTTCGCAGCATCATGCATCTCCTCAGTAGGGATACGACGTTCAAGTGGGGCGTGTCGAATATATAACATCCCAAACGAAAAGGCTGCGTATTTTTTCTTACTTGATCTGAGCTTGTAAATAGCCAGAGTCTATTGCTGTTTGCTGCATAGTTGGGCAGCGGGCA
>JAIELO010000131.1 GCA_019752915.1 Burkholderiaceae bacterium | reverse complement strand
GCTGTCGCAGCGCTAGCTGACCGGCCATATCCTGCGCGCCGAGCGGGAAATCAATGTGCGCGGTGAGCGCATCGGTTCTATCACGGTGGAAATGGACGACGCGCGTAGCCAGCAGGAGCTGGCGGAGAAACGCACTGCCTACATCCAAGTGCTGGGCGGCCAGTTGCTAGTGTCGCTGCTGCTGATCGTGCTGTTCCTGAATACCCGTCTGATGAAGCCGCTGCGCAAGCTGATGCGCTTCTCGAATCGCCTCTCGCATGGCGACTTCGAAACCCGGCTCGATCTGAGTGGCAGTGACGAACTGGGTCTGCTGGCCAGTCAGCTCGACCAGATGCGGGTGGCGATCCGCCGCCTGTTCGAAGATATCGGCCAGCGCGAAGAGCGCTTCCGCACCATCGTCACGCAAGTACCAGGCGCCGTATTCCGCTGCCGCCCGGATGGTGTGATCGACTTTGTCTCGGAAACCATCGAAGAAATCTCCGGCTATCCGGCCGCGCAATTCATGCGCGGCACCAGTCATGACTGGACCAATCTGATCGTGCCGGAAGACCGGCGCCATCATCGTCACAGCGTCTCCGAGGCGATCCGCGCGCACCAGCCCTATGAAGTGGAATACCGCATCGTCGACGCGCACGGCGTGGAGCGCTGGGTGTCGGAAAACGGCCAGCCACAGACTCGTGAAGGTGAGGACGATCCGTGGGTGGACGGGATTATTGCCGACATCAGCCAGCGCAAGCATAATGAAATGCGCATCGCTGCGCTGCTGGCCGAGCAGAGCGCGATTCTTGATAACGTGATGTTTGGCGTGATGTTTGTGCGCAACCGCCGCATCGTTTCGGTGAACCGGCGCTGCGAACAGCTGTTCGATTATGCCCCCGGCGTGCTGATAGGTGCTTCGACGGAGCAGCTGTTCCCCGATAACTTCGACTTCGAAGCGAGTGGCATCCGCCAGTATCGCGCGCTGTCGGAAGGCGAGTACTTCAGCGAAGAACGCAGTTACCGGCGCCGCGACGGCAGCATGCTGTGGTGTCTGGTCAGCGGCTGCGCGCTCGATAAACAGCACGCCAACGAGGGCAGTATCTGGGTGTTTGCCGATATTAGTGAACGCAAGGAAGCCGAAGGAAAGCTACGCCTGTCGGCCACGGTGATCGAGCACATTGCCGATGGCGTGGTGGTGCTCGATACACAAGGTATCATCGTGACGGTCAATCCCGCCTTCACCCAGATCACCGGCTACAGCGAAGCGGAAGCGCTGGGCAAGGATCTGACGCTGACGCGCTCGGGGCGCCATGACGAGGAATTCTATGCCGCGATGTGGCGCGCGCAGGTCGAACATGGTTACTGGCGCGGCGAAATCTGGAACCGTCGCAAGAACGGCGAACTGTATCTGGAATCGCTGACCGTCAATGCGGTACGCGACAGCGAGGGGCTGACCACGCATTATGTGGGGGTGTTCAGTGACATCACCAAGGCCAGGGAGTCGCAGGATAAACTCGATCATCTGGCGCACCACGATCCGTTGACGGCGTTACCGAACCGGCTGCTGTTCCACGACCGTCTGCATCATGCGCTGCAGCACGCAAGCCGCAATCACGAGCAACTGGCACTGCTGTTCATCGACCTTGACCGCTTCAAGAACGTCAACGACACGCTGGGTCACCATATCGGCGACGAGTTACTCAAGCAGGTGTCGAAAGCGCTGCAGGCGCGCCTGCGCGAAGGCGATACGCTGGCCCGTCTGGGCGGCGATGAATTCATCGTGCTGCTCGAAGATATCGATAACCAGTTCGGCGCCAGTCTGGTGGCCGAGAAGCTGGTGCAGATGTTCGAGCAGCCGTTCATGGTGGCCGGGCACGAACTGTTCGTCACCTGCAGCGTGGGTATCAGCCTGTTCCCGGACGATGCCACCGATCTGAATATGCTGATCCGCAATGCCGACGTGGCCATGTATCAGGCCAAGGCACGCGGGCGCAATGGCTACAGCTTCTATACGCCGTCGATGTCGGGCGAAGGTGTGGAGCGGCTGCGGCTGGAAACCTTCCTGCGCCGCTCGATCGAGAAAGATGAAGTCTTCCTGCATTATCAGCCGCAGGTGGACATCGTGTCCGGTGCGCTGATCGGGGTGGAAGCGCTGGTGCGCTGGAATCACCCGGAACTGGGACTGGTGCCGCCGATCCGTTTCATTCCGCTGGCCGAAGACACCGGCTTTATCAACCAGCTGGGCAAGTGGGTATTGCAGGAAGCCTGCCGCCAGATGGTGCGCTGGCAGGAGGCCGGGCTGGTGGTGCCGAAGATCGCCGTCAATCTGTCGGTCAAGCAGTTCGAGCGTGGCAGCATCGTCAATATGGTGGCCGACACCTTGCGCGACACCGGACTCGATCCGGCCCGTCTGCAACTGGAAGTGACGGAGTCGGTGATTATGAATACCGACGATGCGATGGTGTTCATCAATGACCTGCACGCGATCGGCGTCGGACTGGCGATTGATGATTTCGGTACCGGCTATTCGTCGCTGGCCTATCTGAAGCAGTTGCCGGTGCAGACCCTGAAAATTGACCGCTCCTTCATCAAGGACATTTCCACCGACGTGAATGACGAGGCGATCGCGATTGCGATCATCCAGCTGGGCAAGAGCATGAACCTGTCCGTCATTGCGGAAGGCGTGGAGACCGAACAGCAGGCCGAATTCCTGGTGCGGCATGGTTGCCATCTGGCGCAGGGCTATCTTTACAGTAAGCCGCTGGCCGCCGATGTTATGCTGACGCTCTGGAAAAAATAACATACCGGAGACACCGTTATGCAGGAAGATCAGCAGCCCGCCAATCAGGCGGCTAGTCAGGCAGCTTCGCAGCCAGCTTCGCAGCCAGCAACTCAGGAAAACCAGTCGGGTGTGAAACAGCGTTCGCGCCGTCGTTTCATCTTCGGTGGTGTGGCCGCGCTGGGCGCACTGGTGGTGGGCTGGGGCGTGATGCCACCGCGCCAGCGCCTGCATGGTAGTCACCCCTTGCCGACCACTGGCGGCGCGGTTGCGCTGAATGGCTGGATCGCGCTGGCACCGGATGGCATGGTGACGCTGGCGATGCCGCGCAGTGAAATGGGGCAGGGCATCCACACGGCGCTGCCGATGCTGGTGGCCGAAGAACTCGATGTCCCGCTGTCGTCCGTGCAGCTGGTGCAGGCACCGATCGATAAAATCTTCGGCAACATCGCCATGCTCAAAGATGGTTTGCCCTTCCACCCCGACGATGACGGCAAGCTGAAAGCGGTCGCCAGCTGGATGGTGGGCAAGGTGGCGCGCGAACTGGGGCTGATCATTACCGGCGGCTCGTCCAGCGTCAAGGACGCGTGGCTGCCGATGCGCGAGGCCGGTGCCACGGCGCGCGCCATGCTGCTGGCCGCTGCCGCGCAACAGTGGCAGGCAGCGCTGGCCGACTGTCGCACGGAAAACGGTTTTGTCATCCATGCCGATGGTCGTCGTCTGGCGTATGGTGCGCTGGCCGCTGCTGCCGTCAATGCCAAACCCGCTGCCGTGGTACTGAAAGCCCCGCGCGACTTCAAACTGATCGGACGTGCCCTGCCACGCCGTGACTCTCCGGGCAAGGTCAATGGCAGTGCCGTCTTCGGCATCGATGTCCGTCCGCCCGGCATGGTGTATGCCGCCGTGTGCATGGCGCCCACGCTGGGCGCGACGGTAGCGAGCGTGGATGCACAGGCGGTGCTGAAGCTGCCCGGCGTGCTGCAGGTGCTGGACTTTTCTGCAGCGCTGCCAGTTCGTACCGGCGCTGGCGCCGGCGTGGCCGTGCTGGCACGCAGCTACTGGCAGGCCAAGCAGGCGGCACTGGCGCTGCCGGTGCAGTGGCAGGCCGGTGCCGGCGCTACATTGCACAGCGCAGCCGTGGTGGCCGATCTGGCCGCCCGTCTCGATAGCGAGGACGGTTATGTGTATCACCAGCGCGGCGATATGGACATCGTGGCCGGCAAAGCTGGTGGTGCGGTGAAGAGTATCAGCGCCGAATACCGTGCTCCCTTCCTTGCGCATGCCGCCATGGAGCCGATTAACTGCACGGCGCAAGTCAAGGATGGCAAAGTCATGCTGTGGGCGCCGACCCAGTCGCCGGGCTTCGCGGTGGAGGCAGCGGCCAAAGCGGCCGGTGTTGCGACGGATCAGGTGGAACTGGTGGTGACCATGCTCGGTGGCGGCTTCGGGCGCCGACTGGACGTTGACATGGTGTCGCAGGTGGTGGCCGTGGCGAAACAGGCTGGTGGTGTGCCGGTACAGATGATCTGGAGCCGCGAGGATGATCTGCGCCATGACCTGTATCGCCCGGCGGCGCTTGCGCGCTTCAGCGCTACGCTGGACGGCGCTGGCAATGTACTGGGCTATGCCAGCAAGTCGGCCAGCGGTTCGGTGTCACACCAGTTTTTCCAGCGCAATCTGGGCTTGCCACCGGCAGGGCCGGACAAAACCACGGCGGAAGGCGAGTTCGATATGCAGTACGAATTCCCCCATCAGCGCATCAGCCATGTGATCGTCGATAGCGTCGTGCCGCTCGGTTACTGGCGCTCGGTGGGGCATTCGCACAATGCCTTTTTCAAAGAGAGTTTTATCGACGAACTGGCGCAGGCGGCCGGCAAGGATGGCGTGGCTTACCGGCGCGGCCTGCTGCAGCAGCACCCGCGTCATCTGGCGGTGCTCGATGCAGCAGTTGCCCGCGCCGGTGTGGCGCCGGCAGGTCGTGCGCATGGCGTGGCCTTGCACCAGTCGTTTGGCAGCATCGTTGCGCAGGTGGCGGAGGTGTCGGTGGACGCGGGGCAGATCCGCGTGCACCGGGTGGTGTGTGCGATCGATTGCGGCATCGCTGTCAATCCCAACATCATCGCCCAGCAGGCCGAATCAGCGGTGCTGTTCGGTCTCTCGGCGGCGCTGTACGGCGCCATCACGCTGAAAGATGGTGCGGTCGAGCAGAGTAATTTCCATGACTATGCAGTGCTGCGTATGGATCAGGCGCCAGTGGTGGAAACGGTGATTTTGCCTAGCGCCGAGCATCCGGAAGGGATGGGCGAGCCGGCCACGCCGCCGATTGCACCGGCAGTGGCCAATGCCGTGTTCAAGCTGACCGGCAAGCGTCTGCGTAGCCTGCCATTGAGCCTGTAAAACGCTGCCGCACTCATTGCATTAATTTGCACTAAACAGCACTATTCAACACGGAGTCGTACTATTTTGTACTAATCGGCAGCGTTGCGCAGCATGGAGCGCAGATTGCAGTCCTGCTGCCAGTCGCGCCGTTCTGCGCTGCTCGCGGCCTGCGCCGCCAGTTCGGCCGCGTCCAGTGCAGCCTGCGCGATGATCAGGCGCTGTGCCACGCCGGCATCGGGCAGGATGGTGCCGAAAAACGCCACCGTTTCATCGCGCTGGATCAGCAGGGTAGGGAAATTTTCGACATCCAGATCGCCAAGCAGATCGGCGTGGTCTTCGATATCGATCCACACAAACTGCTTGTCCGGATGGCGCCCGGCCAGTTCCTCGAAGGTGGCGCGGTAGCTGCCACAGGTGCCGCACCAGGCGGCGCACAGGCAGGCCACCACCCAGCGCTCGCCGCCAATAGCATGGGCAAGTTCGTTGTGGTTGTCGGCATTCAGGGTAAGTACGGGCATGATCTGGGTCTGGCTGTGGCGGTA
>JAIELO010000383.1 GCA_019752915.1 Burkholderiaceae bacterium | reverse complement strand
GTGCTGCCGATGTATGGCGTCACCGATCCGCTGGCGGCGGAACTGGCGGCATTGCAGGGTACGGGGGCGCCGTCCGGCAACGCTGCGAACCGCACCGAGCGGCTGGCCACTCTGCCGTTCGGCGCCGACAAATGGGGCCATGATGTGCTGAAAAAAACCATCAAGGGTGGTGAAACCTCGATCGTGGTGGGACTGGTGGCTGCTTTGCTGGCAGTGGCGCTGGGCACGCTGCTCGGTGCGCTGGCCGGGTACTGGGGCGGGGTGGTCGATGCGCTGCTGAATGGCCTCTACAATATTTTTACGGCGATTCCGTCGGTGTTGCTGATTCTGGCGGTGGCCGCCGTGCTGCAGCAGAAAGGCGTGCTGACCATCGTGCTGATTCTCGGCCTGACCGGCTGGACAGGTCCCTACCGGCTGATCCGCGCTGAATACCTGAAACACAAGGGGCGCGAATATGTGCTGGCTGCCGATGCGATTGGTGCCAGTCACTGGCGCAAGATGTTCGTGCATATCTTCCCCAATGTCAGCCATGTCGCGCTGGTGCAGCTGTCGATACTGGTGGTGGGCTTCATCAAGGCGGAGGTGGTGCTGAGTTTCCTCGGCTTTGGCGTGCCGGTTGGCGTGGTGTCGTGGGGTAGCATGCTCAACGAAGCGCAGAATGAACTGATACTGGGGCGCTGGTGGCAATTGACGGCGGCGGCCATGGCCATGGCGCTGCTGGTGACCGCGTTTTCCCTGCTGACCGATGCACTGCGCGATGCGCTCGACCCGAAGGTGACATTTTGAGCGCCACGCCGTTACTGGAAATTAGCCAGCTGCGCGTCAGCTTCCGTGCCGATGGGCAGCGCATGGTGGAGGTGCTGCACGAGGTCAGTTTCAGTGTGCCGCAGCATGGCACGGTGGCGCTGGTGGGAGAGTCTGGCAGCGGTAAGTCCGTCAGCGCGCTGGCAGTGATGGGCTTGCTGCCGGCCGCCAGCAGTGTGGTGGCGCCCGGCAGCAGCATCCGCTTTGATGGTCGCGAATTGCTGGCGCTCGATAGCACAGCGCGGCGCGCCCTGTGCGGACGGCAGATCGCGATGATATTCCAGGACCCGATGTCGTCGCTGAATCCGGTGCTGAGCGTCGGTGCCCAGATCAGTGAAGTGCTGCGGCTGCATCTGGGCATGGGGCGGGCGCAGGCGCGCCAGCGTACGCTGGCCTTGCTGGACGAGGTCGGCATCGCCGATGCGGCCAGCAAGATCGATCACTATCCCAGCCAGCTATCCGGTGGCCAGCAGCAGCGCGTGATGATCGCCATGGCGATCGCCTGCGAACCACGGTTGCTGATTGCCGACGAACCGACCACGGCGCTCGATGTGACGATCCAGCAGCAGATTATCGAGCTGCTACGCAGTCTGCAGCAGCGCCGCTCCATGGCCGTGCTGTTCATTACCCACGATCTGGGGCTGGTGAGCCAGTTGGCCGATACGGTGGTGGTGATGCGCCACGGGGTGATTCGCGAAACAGGGCCGGTGGCCGCCGTGCTGCAGCAGCCGCAGGATGCCTACACACAAGCGCTGCTGCGCTGTCGTCCCGTGCTGGGGCAGCAATTGCGGCGCTTGCCGGTGATCGGCGACGCTGCGCCGCGCGCGCCGCTGGCAGTGCCAGCGCAAGCCCCGATGCAGCCGGAGCATGTGTGCGCGCCGCGCTTCGATGGGGCGGCGCCGCCGCTGCTGGTGGTGGAGAACCTGAGCAAGCAGTACCTGGTTCGTGACGGCTGGTGGCGCAGCCGCCCGTTCCACGCGCTGCAGCAGGTATCGTTCACGCTGGCGCGCGGTGAAACGCTGGGCATCGTGGGCGAATCGGGCAGCGGCAAAAGCACGCTGGGCATGATGCTGCTGCGTTTGCTGGAAGCGAGCAGTGGCAGCGTGCAGTTCGAGGGACGCGATCTGCTGGCGATGACGCCGCGCGCCTTTCAGGCCTACAAGCGGCGCATCCAGATCGTGTTCCAGAACCCGTACGCGGCGTTGAATCCACGCTTCACGGTTGCCCAGATTCTGCTGGAGCCGATGCGCATCCACGGCATCGGTGCCGATGCTGCGGCCCGACAGCGGCTGGCGCTGGGCTGGCTGGACAAGGTCGGCTTGCCCGCTTCGGCCATGCAGCGTTACCCGCACGAGTTTTCCGGTGGCCAGCGGCAGCGCATTGCGATTGCCCGCTGCCTGACTATGCAGCCGGAAATTCTGGTGTGCGACGAATCCGTCTCGGCGCTCGATGTCTCGGTGCAGGCGCAGGTGCTGAATCTGCTCAAAGACTTACAGGATGAACTGGGGCTGTCGTATCTGTTCATCTCGCATGATCTGGCGGTGGTGCAGCATATGGCCGATCGGGTGATGGTGCTGCAGCAGGGCAGGGTGGTGGAAATGGCCGAGGCCAGCCGCCTGTATCAGCAGCCACAGCACCCTTACACGCGCGCGCTACTGGCGGCCATCCCCGGCCACCAGCACCGCCGCGACGACGGGCGCGACGTGGGGCTGGCCGGCGATGCTGCAGAAATTACGCTAAGATAGGCGCATGGCAAATCTCATACTTCTATTGCAGGAATACGGCGTGCTGATTGTGTTCGGCGTGGTACTGGTCGAGCAGATCGGCCTGCCGATACCGGCGTTCCCGATTCTCATCGTGGCCGGTGCTTTCGCCGTCGATGGCAGCATCAGCTGGCCTGCTGCGCTGGCCGTGAGTCTGCTGGCCTGCCTGATCAGCGACTATTTCTGGTTCCGTACCGGCCGCTATTTCGGCAAGCGCATCCTGCGCCTGCTGTGCCAGATTTCGCTGTCGCCCGATTACTGCGTCAGCCAGACCGAAGATAATTTCAATCGCTGGGGCCCGAAAGCGCTGGTAGTGGCCAAGTTCATCCCCGGCTTTAATACCATTGCGCCGCCGCTGGCCGGTGCGCTGGGCACCTCGAATGCGACCTTCCTGATCTTCAGCGTGGCCGGTGGCTTGCTGTGGAGTGGCACCGGGATTGCACTGGGCGCCGTGTTCCATACCCAGATCGATCAGGTGCTCGATATCCTCAATACCATGGGCTCGACCGCGCTGATGGTGCTGGGTGGCTTGCTGCTGTTGTTCATCGTCTATAAGTATGTGGAGCGCAAGCGCTTCCGCAAGACCGTCGACATCGAGCGCCTCAGTATTGACGAGTTGCGCGAGCTGCTGGCGCAGGGGCATCAGCCGGTGCTGGTCGATGCCCGCAGCGTGACGGCGCAAATGCTCGACCCGGCCGTGCCCGGCGCACTCACCTACAGTGGCGGCGCGCCCATCCCCGAGCTGGCCGCACTGGATAAGAATCATCCCATCATCGTCTATTGCAGCTGCCCCAACGATGTCACGGCCGCGCAGGTGGCCAAGCATCTGATCAGTCATGGCTACACGCGAGCCCGCCCGTTGCATGGTGGGCTGGAAGCATGGAAGGCCGCCTTCGGCGCGCCCGCTGTAGCCGATGACGCTGCCAGTGCGGTGGCACACTAAGGCAGTCGCAGTTAGTCCCGGCGGGCTGCCCGCGGTGCAGCACCGCATCCCCTTCCCATGCCACGAGGCTAGCGCTGGCCGCCGCACTGTGCGGCCTTGCCGGCAGTTTTTCCTACCTTTCCCGGTCTGCCCGCCGCGTAGCTGCGCCAGCGGCTGTTCCGGTGCGCCGCGCCATCCTTGCAGTCGTAGTCATACTACGTAAAAAATATTCCGGATCGTGGTTTTATACGGCACTTTGTCGTTATGTGTACTAAAACTACAAAGTTTGCTTGCCTCTGAGCGGCAAAATCCTTTATGCTTAAGAATCCACTCTTTTTCATCGATCATGACAGCTCAGTCCCTACAAACGCCTTTTCCCCAGACCTCCGCGCTCGCGGGTGGCCCGCGTCTGCTGGCGGACATTGGTGGTACCAATGCGCGCTTTGCACTGGAAACTGCCAGCGGCAAGATCGAAGCAATCGAAGTGCTAGCGTGTGCTGCCTATCCGACCCTGGCCGCCGCCCTGGTCGCGTATCTGGCCATGCCTGCCGTGGTCGCAGCCGGTGTCGCCGGGATCCGGCACGGCGCCATTGCGATTGCCAATCCCGTCAATGGCGATCTGGTGCGCATGACCAATCACCACTGGGAATTCTCCATCGAAGCACTGCGCCGCGCCGTCAATTTCGAGACGCTGGTGGTGGTCAATGACTTCACCGCGCTGGCCCGTTCGCTGCCGCAGTTGTCCGCAGCCCAGAAGCAGCAGGTCGGTGGTGGTGTGGCCGTCGCCGCTGCGCCGCTGGGGCTGGTGGGTGCTGGTACCGGGCTCGGTGTCTCGGGGCTGATTCCCGGTAAAGACGGCTGGACCGCGCTGCTCAGCGAGGGTGGTCATGTCACCTTTGCACCGGCCAATCCGCTGGAAGTGGCGATTCTGCAATACGCATGGACTGAATTCGAACACGTTTCTGCCGAGCGCCTGATTTCCGGCGTGGGCATCGAGCTGATCTACCGCGCACTGGCGCATCACCACGCGTTGCCGACCGAACCGCTGGCGGCTGCGGAAATTTCGCGCCGCGCGCTCGCTGGTGAATGCAGCCTGTGCGACGAAACCATCGAGGCATTCTGCTGCATGCTGGGAACCGTGGCGGCCAATCTGGCCATTACGCTCGGCGCGCAGGGCGGTATCTATATTGGTGGCGGGATTGTTCCCAAGCTGGGCGCCCGTTTCGAACGCTCCGGCTTCCGCGCCCGCTTCGAAGCCAAAGGTCGCTTCAGCAACTATCTGGCACAGGTGCCGGTCTGGGTGATTACTGCCGAATATCCGGCTTTTGTTGGTGTTTCGGCTATCCTGTCGGAAAAGCTGGCGGCAGCCTGAGGAAAACCGCCGGTGCTACGCCGTCAGTGATATTTCGCTGTCGGGTAATGCGCGTAACGGCGTTTTATCAGGTACAATTCGCCAATCTGCAAGAAAGGTCTTTCATTGGTCACGTCGGTTTTCGCCCGAAAATCACGTTTCGGTGACACTTTTTCGCGACAGGCAAGGGCTTCGGCCACTGCTGGCATGTCCCTCTGTCCCACCTGGCGCATAGCCCCGGGTGTCGGAAAAAACAGCTTCAGCGAGTATTCCAGCCGGTAGCGTAGCGTTACCCCGCCTCACTGAATGTGATTGATTTCTTTCTTGCATGAAAATGCAACCACAAGATAGCTATGGATACAGCTGAGGCTAAACGAGTCCTCGAAACCGCTTTGCTATGCGCCCACGAGCCTTTGTCGATCCACAGTTTGAAGAAACTGTATGTCGAGCTCGATGATCAGGGGCGGCCGCGTGGTCCCGGTGTCGGGGCGGATACGATCAAGGATTTGCTGGAAGAATTAAGGCTGGACTGGGCGGGACGCGGGATCGAAGTGGTGAGTCTGGCCACTGGCTGGCGCTTCCAGAGCCGTCCGGAAATGCGTTTGTATCTGGACCGTCTGAGTCCGGAAAAACCGCCTAAATACACGCGGGCAACGCTGGAAACGCTGGCCATTATTGCTTACCGCCAGCCGGTGACGCGCGGTGACATCGAAGAAATTCGCGGTGTGGCCGTGAATTCGCAAACCATCAAGATGCTGGAAGACCGGGGCTGGGTGGATGTGGTGGGCTACCGCGATGTGGTGGGCCGGCCTGCGCTGCTGGGGACAACCAAGCAGTTTCTGGATGATCTGGGTTTGAATGCGCTGTCCCAGTTGCCGCCATTGCAGCAAATCAGCGATAAGCAG
>JAIELO010000352.1 GCA_019752915.1 Burkholderiaceae bacterium | reverse complement strand
AATCCTGTGATCGATGCAGCCTGGGATGATCCGGCTGGTGTACCGATTTCTGCCTTTATCTTCGGCGGCCGTCGTTCCACTACCGTTCCATTGGTGACCGAAGCGCGTAACTGGGTAGAAGGTGTCTACATGGCGGCGACCATGGGTTCGGAAACCACCGCTGCTGCCGCTGGCCAGATGGGTGTGGTACGCCGCGATCCATTCGCCATGCTGCCGTTCATGGGTTACAACATGAGCGACTACTTCCAGCACTGGCTGAACATGGGTGAAAAGCTGGCCGGTATCGATCCTGCCGTGCTGCCGAAGATCTTCTGCGTCAACTGGTTCCGCACCGATGAACAGGGTCACTTCGTCTGGCCTGGTTTCGGTGACAATATGCGCGTACTGAAGTGGATGCTGGAACGTATCGAAGGCACTGCCGGCGGTATCGAAAACATCTTCGGCACCACGCCGCGTTTTGGCGACCTGAAGTGGGACGGTATTCCATTCTCGCCAGAGGAATTCGAGACCATCACTTCGATCGATAAAGATGCATGGCGCGAAGAACTGGTGCTGCACGAAGAGCTGTTCACCAAGCTGGCCTATCACCTGCCGCCTGAGCTGCGCGCCGTGAAAGCCGAACTGGAACAGCGTCTGGCACGCTAAGCGCGAATCAGCTTAACCAATGAAACGGGGCCTCGCGGCCCCGTTTTTTTTTGCTTGCGCGGTGGGTTCAGGCGATGATGGAACGCGAGGGGCGTTGCAGCGGCTGTTTTTCCAGCACCACGATGGAGTCATGGACATGGATGGCCGGGCAGAAACTGCTCACTTCCGGCAGCTTCTGACCGTCGATGTGATACCAGTGGTGCATATCGTCCACCAGATCCTGCAGCGTGTTGCTGAAGAAGTTGGTCGGCGCACGGTAGCCGCCACCGAAGGTATCCCAGTAGGCGGTGTGCAGGTCTTCGATCAGGTACAGGCCCCCGACACTGACTGCGGGGAACAGCGCTTTCAGGGTGACGGGGATGTGGTCCATATGATGGCTACCATCGTCGAGCACGATGTCGACGCCGCCCATTTCGGCCACCACCGAGGCCAGAAACTCCGTATCGGTTTGCGAGCCGATGCGCACCTGACCAGCGATGCCGTTGACCTTGGCGCATTCCGGGTTGAGATCAATGCCGTAGATGATGGCCTGTTCGCCAAAATATTTGCGCCACATTTGCAGACTGCCACCACCGCTGACACCGATTTCGAGGAAGCGGATCGGCTTGCCGCGATAGGCGCTGAAATAACGGTCGTACAGGGGGATATAGTGGTGCCACTTGTGGACCAGACAGCCTTTGTTATTGGCGTAGATCTGCGCCAGATCGCCGTCGTACTGATATTTGCTGCGGATGTCGTGTTCCACGCCCAGTTGCCGGTCGTAGTCGAATTGATGGATGTCGACGAGGGGAATCCGGTTCTGTCCCGTTAGCCAGCGCAACTGATCTTTGGGTAGCCCGAGCTGCGTATGCACCATGTCATACACGGCCGGTAGCAAGTGGGGATGATTGCTCAGCAAGTGATTCAGGGATTCCAGAATGGTGACATCGATGTTCTTCGAACTCATGGGATAACCTTCTGTGGAGTAGTGTCAAAATAATACTCCATCGACGTCAGGCTCACCAGTTCGGGCGGGGGGCTGGTGGCGGTTCTGTGCAGTTCATGCCTCAAATTCAACATTTCGTCACATTCGCTGCGCCGTCGGGGCGCTGCTTGATTACAGTAGTGGTTCACCATTTTTCCGATAGGTCCGATTATGATTACCGTAACTTCCCGCATCGGCGTTGCCAGTGCTTTGCTGTTCTCGTTGATGCTGGGTGTGGCCCATGCCGAGGCCCCTGATCTGGCCAGTCGCCGCGAGGCGCTCAATCAGCTGATCAAGGAGCAGTGGGAGTACTCGATGCGCACTAGCCCGGAGTGGGCCTCGCTGCTGGGCGATAAGCGCTACAACGATAAATGGTCGGACTTCTCGCAGGCCGGTATCGAGGCCGATCTGAAGGTGTCGGCCGACTTTCTGAAGCGCTTCGAGGCGGTGGATACCAGTGGTTTCCCGCTGCAGGAACAGCTGAACCGCGAGCTGATGCTGCGCCAGCTGCGCGACAGTGTGACCGCTGCCCGCTTCAAGGAGTGGGAGATGCCACTGGCGCAGAATTCCGGTATCCACATCGATCTGCCGCAGATCGTCTCGGCGCTGCCGTTTGAAACTGTCAAGGATTACGAGGACTACATCGCCCGTCTGCATGCGTTGCCAAAACTGTTCGACCAGACCCGCGTGCAGATGGAAAAAGGCGTGCAGGACAAGCTGATGCCGCCGAAATTCCTGATCCCGAAAATCGTCAAACAGTGCGAAACCATGGCGGCCATGAAGCCTGCCGAGTCGCCGTTTGCCGAACCGGCAAAGAAATTCCCGAAAGAGTTTTCGGATGCTGACAAGGCGCGTCTGAGCAAGGAAATTCTGGCCGCCGTGCAGAAAGATGTGATCCCTGCCTACAAAAAGCTGGCCCAGTTCACCAAGTCGAAATACCTGCCGCATGGCCGCTCGGAAGTGGGCATGTGGTCGCTGCCGGATGGCGCGGCACGCTATACCTTCAAGGCCGCGTCGTCGACCACCACCAGCATGACGCCGGAACAGATTCACCAACTGGGTCTGGCCGAAGTGGCGCGTATCGAGGCGCAGATGCTGGCGACCGCACAGAAGCTCGGCTACAAGGATCTGAAGAGCTTCAACAAGGCCGTTGCGGCTATGCCGGAACTGCATCCGAAGTCGCGTCAGGAAATCATCGACCTGTACCAGAAATATACCGACCAGATGTACACCCAGTTGCCGCAGCAGTTCGGCGTGCTGCCGAAGGGCAAAGTGGAAATCAAACAGGTTGAGGAATTCCGCGAAAAAGGCGCTTCCGGTGCCTCCTATATGCCCGGTTCGCCGGATGGCAAACGTGCTGGCCGTGTGATGGTCAACACTGGTGATTTCGAACACCGCTCTATCATCGGTATCGAAACCACCGCGCTGCATGAAGGCGTACCCGGTCACCACATGCAGCTGACCATCGCACAGGAAATCGACGGTCTGCCGAACTTCCGCCAGCAGGGCAATTACACGGCCTATGCCGAAGGCTGGGCGCTGTATTCGGAACGTCTGGGTGAGGAACTGGGCTTCTTCACCAACCCTTACAGCTACTACGGTCACCTGCAGGATGAAATGCTGCGCGCGATCCGTCTGGTAGTCGACACCGGTCTGCACTACAAGAAGTGGAACCGCCAGCAGGTGGTGGACTTCTTCCATGACCATTCCGGTATCGAGGAAGTGGAAGTGCAGAGCGAGACTGACCGTTACATCGTCTGGCCAGGTCAGGCACTGGGCTACAAGATCGGTCAGCTGAAGATCCTCGAACTGCGCGACTACGCCCGCAAGGAACTCGGAAGCAGCTTCGATATCCGCAGCTTCCACGATCAGGTGCTGGGTGCCGGTGCGTTGCCGATGGATGTGCTGGAATCGCACATCAAGGACTGGGTCAGCGCCGAGAAGGCCAAGCCGGCGCGCGTCAGCATGCAATAAAACGTGGCGTGCTTGACCATCAAGCGCGCCAGCGACAGGTAAAACGGCCACCATGTTTCAGCATGGTGGCCGTTTTGCATCGTGGCTCCGGCGGGTGGTGCGGACGCCTTAGCGTGTGCTGTGGCAGGAACTCACTTCCCCAGCAAGTAAAGCGATTGCTCCCAATCGTTGTGCCAGGGGTGAAGGAAATCGTGCGCTGTGAAGGCGCGCTTGAGTGGACCGAGCGGAACCCGGTAGGCGTCGTGCAGGCCTAGTGCCAGAGTGACGGGATTCCAGAGCGCATTGCGCGTCGATTTCCGCACGCTGGCTTTGACGCGGGCGCCGTCGTCGCCGAAGATGCCGACTGCGGCATCGAGTTCGCGCGCCAGATCGAGACGCACGACAGCGGCGAAGGCCGCCAGCACCTCTGCCTTGCTGATGCCGAACGGCGATTCGCTGCCCCCTGCGATGGCCGGTTTCTGCGGCGCTGGCTGCGCCGCATGGCGTAGTTTTGCGGCCAGCCGTTCCAGCTCTTTCTTTGGGAAACGCAACGCGTCGAGTTCCCGTCGAAAGCCCGGTGCGGCTAAGCGCGCCGGCAGCTGGTAGGCGTCTTTTGTGAAGGTGATGACGACATCGCTGCTACCGCCTATCAGTCTGGCAATATCGTCCTGGAAGAAGACCGGTGCGGCATAACCGCCGTTGGCATCACCGAACAGTTCCGGAAAAGCCGGATCATAGTCCAGCCAGACCACGGGTATGAGCCCACTCTCGAGCAGGCGGGCCAGCGTCCAGTCGGAGCCGGTCTGCTCGGCGAGCCAGGCGCAGGCAGTGGCAGTGGTGGCCCGGAAAGGAAGTTCGAGAGTGCCCATGGACTGGTAGCTTATTTCAGTAAAGGGATCAGATATTTGCCGGTGACGCTGGCAGGATTGGCCGCCACGTCTTCCGGCGAACCGCTGGCGATGATCTGGCCACCGCCCGCGCCGCCTTCCGGTCCCAGATCGACGATCCAGTCGGCCGTCTTGATGACGTCCAGATTATGCTCGATGATGACCAGCGTATTGCCCTGATCGCGCAGACGATGGATCACTTTCAGCAGCAGGTCGATATCGTGGAAGTGCAGACCGGTGGTCGGCTCATCGAGAATGTACAGGGTGCGCCCGGTATCGCGCTTGGACAGTTCCAGCGACAGTTTCACGCGCTGGGCTTCGCCACCGGACAGCGTGGTAGCGCTCTGTCCCAGCTTGATGTAGCCGAGGCCCACATCGAGCAGGGTATGCAGCTTGCGGGCGATCAGTGGTACCGGCTTGAAGAACTCGTAGGCATCTTCCACCGTCAGATCGAGAATCTCGGTAATGTTCTTGCCCTTGTACTGCACTTCCAGCGTTTCGCGGTTATAGCGTTTGCCGTGGCAGACGTCGCACGGCACGTACACGTCCGGCAGGAAGTGCATCTCGACCTTGATCACGCCATCGCCCTGACAGGCTTCGCAGCGACCGCCCTTGACGTTGAAGGAGAAACGTCCGGCGCTGTAGCCGCGTTCCTTGGCCGTTGGCACGGTGGCGAACAGGTCGCGGATCGGCGTGAACAGACCGGTGTAGGTGGCCGGATTGGAGCGTGGCGTGCGGCCGATCGGTGCCTGATCGACGGCGATGACTTTGTCGAAGTGTTCCAGCCCGCTGATCGAGTCGTGCGGTGAGGGTTCCGTCTGCGAGCCGTACAGATGGCGTGACAGGGCCGGATACAGGGTGTCGTTGATCAGCGAGGATTTACCGGAACCGGAGACGCCGGTGACGCAGGTCATCAGGCCAACCGGCAGATGCAGATCGACTTTTTTCAGGTTGTTACCGGTGGCGCCGGTGATGATCAGCTGGCGTTCCGGATCGGCCTCGTGACGCTTCTCCGGCACGGCGATTTTCAGGGTGCCGTTCAGGTATTGCGCCGTCAGCGATTGTTTATTTTTCAGGATGTCTTTCAACGTGCCTTGCGCGATCACATCGCCGCCATGCACACCGGCGCCCTTGCCCATGTCGACGATGAAGTCGGCGGTGCGGATCGCGTCTTCGTCGTGTTCCACTACCAGCACGCTGTTGCCAATATCGCGCAGGTGCTTGAGGGTTTCGATCAGACGGTCATTGTCACGCGAGTGCAGTCCGATTGTCGGTTCGTCGAGCACATAGAGCGCCCCCACAAGCCCCGAGCCCAGCTGA
>JAIELO010000054.1 GCA_019752915.1 Burkholderiaceae bacterium | reverse complement strand
CCACCGCTACCACCCATGGTGAAGGATGGACGGATGATGGTCGGGAAACCGACTTCCTTCTGCACCGCCCACGACTCTTCCATCGAATGCGCCACGCCGGAACGGGCCGAGCCCAGACCGATCTTGGTCATCGCATCCTTGAACTTGGAACGGTCTTCGGCCTTGTCGATCGCTTCCGGGGTCGCGCCGATCAGTTCAACTTTGTACTTATCGAGCACGCCATTGCGGTGCAGGTCCAGCGCGCAGTTCAGCGCAGTCTGGCCACCCATGGTTGGCAGAATTGCGTCCGGCTTTTCCTTGGCGATGATCTTCTCGACCACTTGCCAGGTAATCGGCTCGATGTAGGTGACGTCGGCCATTTCCGGGTCGGTCATGATGGTCGCCGGATTGCTGTTGACCAGAATGACTTTGTAACCTTCTTCACGCAGGGCTTTGCAGGCCTGTGCGCCGGAATAGTCGAATTCGCAAGCCTGACCGATGATGATCGGGCCAGCGCCAATAATCAGAATGCTTTTAATATCAGAACGCTTAGGCATTTACTTTTTTCCCCGCATTTGTTTTTTCTCCAGTCGCTTCCATCAGGCCGATGAAGCGGTCAAACAGGTAAGCGACGTCAGTCGGGCCGGGCGAAGCTTCAGGGTGACCCTGGAAGCAGAACGCTGGCGTGTCGGTGCGGGCGAAGCCCTGCAGCGAACCGTCAAACAGCGACACGTGGGTAACGCGGCAGTTGGCTGGCAGCGTGTCCGGATCCACTGCAAAACCGTGGTTCTGCGAGGTGATCATGACTTTTTTGCTGTCCAGATCCTGTACCGGGTGGTTCGCGCCGTGGTGGCCGAATTTCATTTTCAGGGTGGTGGCACCGGAGGCCAGACCCATGATCTGGTGACCGAGGCAGATACCGAACAGCGGAATCTTCTTCTCCATGAACACCTTGGCAGCAGCAATCGCGTAATCGCAAGGCTGCGGGTCGCCAGGACCGTTCGACAGGAACACGCCGTCCGGGTTCAGTGCCAGCACGTCGGCAGCGCTGGTCTGTGCTGGAACCACGGTGACTTTGCAGCCGCGCGAGGTCAGCATGCGCAGGATGTTGCGCTTCACGCCGAAGTCGTAGGCGACTACGTGGAACCGCGAGTCAGAGAGTTTGCCGTAGCCTTCGCCCAGCACCCATTCGGTTTCCGTGAATTCGTAGCTGGCAGCGACGCTGACGACCTTGGCCAGATCCATGCCGGACAGGCCGGGGAAGGAACGGGCCAGATCCAGCGCCTGCGATTCGGACGGCTCGTTACCTTGCGTACCAACCAGAATGGCGCCGGACTGGGCCCCCTTCTCGCGCAGGATACGGGTCAGTTTGCGGGTATCGATACCGGCGATGGCGACAACGTTCTCGGCCTTCAGGTAATCGGACAGCGACTGGGTGGAGCGGAAATTCGAAGCAATCAGCGGCAGGTCACGGATAATCAGACCGGCGGCGTGTACTTTGGAGGATTCGACGTCTTCGGGATTAATCCCGTAGTTGCCGATATGCGGATAGGTCAAGGTGACCATCTGGCGGCTGTAGGAAGGATCGGTCAGGATTTCCTGATAGCCGGTCATGGACGTATTAAAGACCACTTCGCCGGTCGTGTGGCCGGCTGCACCGATCGAAAAACCTTTGAAAATGGTTCCGTCAGCGAGGGCCAGTATGGCTGGAACGGCGGGGCCAGAAAAAAATGGCGGCAAGGGCAACTCCTGATAAAGTTACCGTAGCTGCGCCACGTCAGACGACCGTCGTGCTCTCACAGCCGTCGCAGGCTGGATAAGAAGGTCAGATTGATGATGGATTGAGTGGTAGTCGCTACGGTAGATGTGAGATTGGCTAAACCTTTGAATTATAACCAAATCTCGCCTGCTTGGCAATGCATGACCGGCCGTTTGCACGTAAAAAAAAGCCGGCACGCGCAGAGCGGCCGGCTTTCGACAATAAGCTTGTCAATTAGTTCAGAGCAGCGATACCGGCTTTGGCGATCTGCGCATCTTCTGCCGATTTCACACCCGACACACCCACTGCACCGATGATATGACCATCGACGATGATCGGTACGCCGCCTTCCAGCATGCCGTCGGTCTGTGGCGCCGGTGCGCTCAGGAAGGACACGCGACCGTTGTTGATCATGTCTTCGTAGATCTTCGATTCGCGGCGGCCCAGTGCCGAAACGCGCGCCTTGGCCGGCGCGATATGCGCCGACAGCGGTGCAGCGCCATCCTGACGCTGCAACCACAGCAGATGACCGCCATCGTCAACGATGGCAATCACCACTGGCCAGTTATTGGCGACCGCTTCGGCTTCGGCCGCAGCGGCGATTTTCTTGACGTCGGCGAGCGACAGGTAGGGTTTGGTTTGCATGAGATGTCCTTTTAGCTAAGACGTGTAAAAGAGCGCAGCGCTACCGGTCAGGGACGGCGCTTCGCTTCCAGTTTCTGTTTAATCTGCGCCATCACCAGCGAGGCGGCCTGCTCACCGGCCAGAATCGCCTGATTGCGGCCGGCAAAATCATTACCCGCCATTTTGCCCAGACTCGGCACGATCACGATGTCGGCATCCTTGAGTTCATACTGGTTAATACGCTGACCCATGATACTGAAGGTCTGCATGATGACGTCGAGCGAACTGACGGTGGCCTGCACATCGGCCTGCGTCGAAATATTCACCGCGATCACGAAGTCGGCCCCCATGTCACGCGCAAAGCGCACCGGCACCGGCGCTATCAGACCACCATCCACATAGGTATGCCCGTTGATGGTCACCGGCTGAAATACGCCCGGCACGGCCGACGAGGCGCGTACCGCCATGCCGGTATTGCCGCGCTGGAACAGGATCGGCTGACCGTCTTTCAGGTCGGCCGCCACCGCACCGAAGGGGATTTTCAGTTTTTCGATGGGCTGATTATTCACAGCCTTGTTGACGTAGGCTTGCAGCGCTTCGCCTTTCAGCACGCCGGTACTCTTGCGGAACAGTGGCAGCGCCCAGTCGGAAATCGACGCTTCATCCATCTCCAGCGCGATTTTCTGCAACTGATAGCCGCTATTACCGGCTGCGTACAGGGCGCCCACCACGCTGCCGGCACTGGTGCCAACCACGATATCGGCATGGATGCCTTGCGCTTCGAGTGCTTTGATTACGCCGATGTGGGCAAAACCGCGTGCCGCACCACCACCGAGCGCCAGTCCGATCTTGATTTTCTTCGGGGGCAGCGGCTCCGGCACGGGCGCCGCCAGTACCGGCGTTTCGGCCACCGGCGTGGTTTTACAGCCCACCAGAACGCTGGCGGCAAGGGTGGCAACGGTGATCAGAGCGAGGCGGCGTGCAAACATGGACAGTCTATCGATTGATTTAAGCGCCCAGATTGTACACCGCCCACCCTTATCGATCAGTGGCGCGAATAAATACCACGTATTCGCAGAACCAATTCAGCGCACTGCTTAGTAGCGCTCATTGAAGGCAAAGATCGGCTTGCGCGTCTGCCACTGGCCGGCCGTAAAGTCGGGGAAATCCAGCGTCTGGTAGTTCTGCGCAATCGACTGCTCCGACAGCGGCGTGATGGCACTCCACGTCACCGCATCGTAGATATCGATTGGCATTGGCGCCTCGGCTTTCAACGCTTCCACAAAGGAGTGGATCACGAAGAAGTCCATGCCGCCATGCCCTGCCCCTTCCGCCGTCTTGGCGTACTTCTTCCACAGCGGATGCTCGTAGCGATCCTGCCACTGCTGGAAGTCATCCCACTGGTGCGGTTTGCTCTTGCCTTCGACGTGGATAGCGTGGTTCACATCCATCCACAGGCCATCGGTACCCTGCACGCGGAAGCCCAGCGAATACGGACGTGGCAGCGAGGTATCGTGCTGCAGCAATATCGTTTCGCCATTCGCACAGGACAGCGTGGTGGTCACCACGTCGCCCAGCCTGAACTGGGTCTGTGCGTTCGGATGGTTCTTACCGCCCTGCTTGACCACATACTCATGCAGACCACGCGCCTTGCTGGCAAAGCTGTTGATGCGGGTGAAGCGGTTGCCGCGATTGATGTTGGTGTACATCGCACACGGGCCGATGCCATGACTGGGATACAGCTCGCCATTGCGCTGCACCGAGTGGGCGGTGCGCCAGCGTGCCTCCGACCAGCCCTTGGCACCAAACTCCGCGCCACCGCCGTAAGGCTGGGCCGGATCGCCGCTATTGAATTTCACGGCGCGCAGGTCATGCTGGTAACCGCCCTGCAGGTGCACCAGTTCACCGAACACGCCGGCGCGCACCATCTGCAGCACCGCCATCACATCACGGCGGTAGCAGACATTCTCGAGCAGCATATACGGTGTACCCGTCGCCAGCTGGGTGTTCAGCACATCCCAGTGATCCTGCAGCGTGATCCCGGCCACCACCTCGCAGCCGACCGGAACTTTGGCCTGCATCGCGGCGATCGCCATCGGCGCATGCCACTCCCACGGCGTAGCGATGATCACGCCATCGAGCTTGCCCGCATCGAGCATGCGCCTGTAGGCTTGCGGATCGCCCTCCTCGCCAAAGGTCTGCGGGCGCGCTTTGCCGAATTTTTCGATCTGGCGGAGTGCTTTACCCAGCATAATGGGATCAATGTCGCACAGCGCCACCATCTCCACATCGTCGCGCCGCAGCAGTTCCTGCAGCAGCACCTGACCACGCATGCCGGTGCCGATCATCCCCAGACGCAGTTTCTGACGGGTTGCTGCATAGCTGGACGGGAGCAGCAAGCTCCCGGCCAGTGCCGCACCAGCCATCAGAAAATCGCGTCGACCAAATTGCTTATTCAATTGATTAGTCATCACTGATTACTCTAATAAGGTTGAGCCATTGTAGCGGATCAGAAGAACTTGTAATTCGCCGAGAACGCGTACTGGCGACCGAACAGATTCTGGCTATGGTTATACCCTTCCCAGCCATTCGGATCGTAAGTCGGCTGTTTGTTCAGCAGGTTCTTGATGTTCAAGCCCACTTCCAGATTCTTCAGCGGTTTCCAGTTCAGGCCCAGATTGACGGTGACGTAGGCCGGTGCACCATCGCACAGTCCCTGCGGCATTGTCTCGCCGGCGGCGCTGCAGGTTCCCGGAGCATTTTCAGTATCCCAGGCGCCGTAAGCCCATTTGGTTTTACCCGTATAGTTGACGAACATGCTGGTCACGAAATCACGGTAAGCCCAGTCGGCATTGAAGGTAGCACGGATACGTGGCGAATCGTAGTAGCCAACGTTGTTACCACTGAAACCAGTACCGTCTTCGCTGTTATAGGTTTCGCGGCGACGGAAGGTGCTCGACACGCCGGTATTGAGCTTGCCGTAGGCGCCCAGACTGAAGTAGGTGCGCGCATCGACATCGATGCCGTCGATCAGGGTACGGCCACGGTTAGAGTAGGAGTTAATCAAACCACCGATATTGCCCACTGTGTAGCCGGGAATGCTGCCCGCGCATGCCGCTGCATTGACTGCGTTCTTGCACATCGTGGCCACGGCCGCCATGGTGCCGCGATCGGCATCGCTAATCGGATTACGGATTGCAGCGCTGGTGCCGGCCAGCGTCGGACCATATTTTTCCACGAGCTGGGTGAATAGTTCGTTGAAATCCTGACGCACGATTTCATTGCGACGGTAGGCGAACCAGTAGTCCACCGACACACTGACATCCTTGGCCGGTTGCAGTACCAGACCAGCGGTCGAGATCTTGGCTTTCTCCGGACGCAGATCAGGATTTGGCGGGGTCAGGCCGCCC
>JAIELO010000082.1 GCA_019752915.1 Burkholderiaceae bacterium | reverse complement strand
GTGGCCGATGCCTCCATCATGCCGTTTATTACCTCCGGAAATACCAATTCACCGACCATCATGATTGCGGAAAAAGCATCACAAATGATCCTTTCGAGCCAGAAATGAAACCCTGTGCACGCTAGGGTTAGATCAAAAGTTAACCGTAGTTATACTGTATTGTTAGCCAATTTGTTACTGTGTATGATGAAAAAAAATAAGTAGTTTTATAAAAAATTACTAGGAGACAGGATGTCTGGCTATATCTTGGAGACCAAGCATCTGACCAAGGAATTCAAAGGATTCACCGCGGTCAATGATGTGAATTTGAAAGTACAGCGCGGCCACATCCACGCGCTGATAGGCCCGAACGGGGCCGGTAAAACCACGTGTTTTAATCTGCTGACCAAGTTTCTGGTGCCCAGTTCCGGGCAGATTCTGTTCAATGGCAACGATATTACGTCTGCCAAACCGGCCCAGATCGCCCGCATGGGCGTGATCCGTTCCTTCCAGATTTCGGCGGTCTTCCCCCATCTGACGGTGCTGCAGAATGTCCGCATTGGCTTGCAACGCCAGCTCGGTAGCAGTTTCAATTTCTGGCAAAGCGAACGATCGCTCAACCGTCTGAATGACCGCGCCATGCAGTTGCTGGCGCAGGTTGATCTCAGCGAATTTGCCGACACCATCACGGTCGATATGCCGTATGGCCGCAAACGGGCACTGGAAATTGCCACCACCCTGGCCATGGAACCGGAACTGATGCTGCTCGATGAGCCGACGCAGGGCATGGGCCACGAAGATGTGCACCGCGTCACGGAACTGATCAAAAAGGTCTCGGCCGGGCGCACCATCCTGATGGTCGAACACAATATGAAAGTGGTGTCCGGGATCTGCGACAAGATCTCCGTATTGCAGCGTGGCGCCATGCTGGCCGAAGGCAGTTATGCCGAAGTGTCGCGCAACCCGCAGGTGATGGAAGCGTATATGGGTACCGAAGCGGCGGTGCTGGAAGGAGCGCACTGATGACGGCTGCGCTGGAGATCTCCAAACTGCAAACCTGGTATGGCGAATCGCATATTCTGCATGATGTGAATCTGACGGTGCAGCCCGGTGAAGTGGTCACGCTGCTGGGCCGTAATGGCGCCGGCCGTACCACCACTTTGCGCGCCATCATGGGCCTGACGGGCGCCCGCAAGGGTTCGATCAAGATCAATGGTGTCGAAGCGATCGGTTTGCCTACCCATAAAATTGCCCACCTCGGGGTCGGTTATTGTCCCGAAGAGCGCGGCATTTTCTCGTCCTTGTCGACCGAAGAAAACCTGCTGCTGCCGCCACAGCTCGCCACCGGTGAAACCGGCATGTCGGTGGCCGAAATCTACGCCATGTTCCCCAATCTGGAAGAGCGCAAGCATAGTCAGGGCACCCGTCTGTCCGGTGGCGAACAGCAGATGCTGGCGGTGGCGCGGATACTGCGCACCGGTGCACGTTTGCTGCTGCTCGATGAAATTTCCGAAGGTCTGGCGCCGGTGATTGTGCAGGGGCTGGCGCGCATGATTACCACCCTGAAAGCCAAGGGTTACACCATCGTGATGGTGGAACAGAATTTCCGGTTTGCCGCACCGCTGGCAGACCGGTTCTATGTGATGGAACATGGTCAGATTGTGGAGACTTTTGTTGCATCGGAATTGAACGCCAAGATGCCTGTGCTGACGGAGCTGCTTGGCGTGTAGAGAGTTTGACGTATCAGCAGCATGGTAAGTGTATAAAAAATAAGCAAACACTACTTTTTCGAGACGGAGACCATATGAAACTCAAAGCCATCACCCTTGCAGCTACTGCAGTCTGTGCCTTCGGCCTGTCCTTCGCCGCTCAGGCGCAGGTATCGGGCGACACCATCAAGATTGGTCTGATTACCGATATGTCCGGCCTGTATGCCGATATCGACGGCGCCGGTGGTGCCGAGGCCATCAAAATGGCGATCGCCGATGCGGGCGTGGTCATCGCGGGTAAAAAAGTCGAATTCATTTCGGCCGACCACCAGAACAAGGCCGACATTGCCGCTTCCAAAGCGCGCGAATGGTTCGACCAGCAGGGCGTCGATATGCTGATCGGCGGCACCAACTCGGGCGCCAATCTGGCCATGGCCAAGGTCGCTGCGGAAAAGAAAAAGGTGTTTATTTCGATCGGTGCCGGCTCGGCCCGTCTGACCAATGAAGAATGCACGCCCTACACCGTGCACTATGCGTATGACACCATCGCGCTGGCACGCGGCACGGGTGGCGCCATCGTCAAGCAGGGCGGCAAGAGCTGGTACTTCCTGACGGCCGATTATGCCTTTGGCCAGTCGCTGGAAAAGGACACCTCGGATGTGGTGAAGTCGTCCGGTGGCAAAGTGCTGGGCTCCGTCAAGCATCCGCTGTCGGCTTCGGATTTCTCGTCCTTCCTGCTGCAGGCCCAGTCGTCGAATGCGCAGATTCTCGGTCTGGCCAATGCCGGTGGTGACGCAATTAATTCCATCAAGGCGGCCAACGAGTTCGGCATCAGCAAGAAGATGAAGCTGGCTGGTCTGCTGATTTTCATTAACGATATCCACTCGCTGGGTCTGAATCTGACGCAGGGCATGTACCTGACCGATGGCTGGTACTGGGATGCGAATCCGGAAACGCGCGCCTGGTCGAAGCGCTATTTCGAGAAGATGAAAAAAGAGCCGTCGATGCTGCAGGCCGCCGACTATTCGGCCGCTAGCAACTACCTGAAAGCGGTGAAAGCGGTCGGTGGTGATGACACGGAAAAGGTGATGGCCTACCTGAAAGCGAACAAGATCAACGACATGTTCGCCAAGAATGGCGTGATCCGTCCGGACGGCCGCATGGTGCACGATATGTATCTGATGGAAGTGAAGAAGCAGTCGGAATCGAAGTATCCATGGGACTACTACAAAATCGTGGCCACCATTCCCGGTGAGCAGGCTTACGCCACCAAGGCGGAAACCAAATGCGCCCTGTGGAAATAAGCTGAGTTGTGCACAGGCCGGCACCGCGCCGGCCGTTTCCCTGCTACACGCCTGTCCGTCCGGTCGGGCGATTTTTATAATGTGATCTCATGGAAATCTTCGGCGTTCCTCTGCCCGCGATGCTGAGCCAGTTGCTGCTGGGTCTGGTCAATGGCTCTTTTTACGCAATGCTATCGCTCGGTCTGGCCGTGATCTTCGGTTTGCTCAATGTGATTAATTTTTCGCATGGCGCGCTGTACATGATGGGCGCGTTTCTGGCGTGGATGGGCATGGCGTATTTCGGTCTGAACTACTGGGTGATGCTGGTGCTGGCACCGCTTCTGGTTGGTGCGTTCGGCGTTCTGGTCGAGAGAACCATGCTGCGCTGGCTCTACAAGCTCGACCATCTGTATGGCTTGCTGCTGACCTTCGGCATCACTTTGCTGCTGGAAGGCGTGTTCCGTTCCTTCTACGGCGTGTCCGGACAGCGTTTCGAAGTGCCGGAAGCGCTGGCGGGGGCCACCGATCTCGGCTTCATGATGCTGCCGAATTACCGCGCCTGGGTGGTGCTGGCCTCACTGACGGTTTGTCTGAGCACCTGGTTTGTGATTGAAAAGACCAAACTGGGCGCGTACTTACGTGCCGGTACGGAAAATCCCAAGCTGGTGGAAGCCTTCGGCATCAACGTGCCGCTGATGGTGACGCTCACCTACGGCTTCGGCGTCGCTTTGGCGGGCTTTGCAGGGGTGCTGGCGGCCCCCGTGATCCAGGTGCAGCCCCTGATGGGTCAGAGCCTGATTATCGTCGTATTCGCCGTTGTAGTGATCGGTGGCATGGGATCGATTATCGGTTCCATCGTCACCGGGCTGGGCTTAGGCGTGATCGAGGGGCTGACCAAGGTGTTTTACCCGGAGTTCTCCTCGACCGTGGTGTTTCTGGTGATGGTGATCGTGCTGCTGATCCGCCCTGCCGGTCTGTTCGGTAAAGAAAAATAAGAGGTCACCCATGCACAAGACAATTGCTTATTCCCTCGCACTGCTGGTGGCGGTACTGGCGCCGTTTATCGGCTATCCGGTGTTTCTCGCCAAGCTGCTGTGCTTCGCCCTGTTTGCCAGCGCCTTCAATCTGCTGATCGGTTATACCGGTCTGCTGTCGTTCGGCCACGCGGCCTTTTTTGGTGCGGCTGGCTATGTCGCGGGCAACGTCATGAAAGTCTGGGGCTGGCCCGTCGAACTGGGCATGCTGGCCGGCGCGGCAGCCGGTGCCCTGATCGGATTGCTGATGGGCGCACTGGCGATCCGCCGGCAGGGCATTTACTTTTCGATGATCACGCTGGCGCTGGCGCAGATGGTGTATTTCGGCGCGCTGCGTGCCGGTGAATTTACCGGCGGTGAAGATGGGCTGCAGGGCGTTCCACGTGGAAAGCTGCTGGGCATGATCGATCTCGGCAATGACATCGCCCTGTACTTCTTCGTGCTGGCCGTTGCCGTGCTGGCCTTTATGCTGATCGTGCGTACGGTGCACTCGCCGTTTGGTCAGGTCCTGAAAGCCATCAAGGAAAACGAGGCGCGTGCCATTTCGCTCGGCTACGACGTCGATCGTTACAAGCTGCTGGCGTTTGTGCTGTCGGCAGCGCTGACGGGGCTGGCGGGCGCGACCAACACGCTGGTGCAGGGTTTTGAAACGCTGACCGATGTGCACTGGAGCATGTCGGGGCTGGTCATTCTGATGACGCTGGTAGGCGGGATGGGCACGCTGGCCGGACCGATGCTGGGCGCCATGCTGATCATTGCGCTGGAAAACAAACTCGGTGACCTTGGCATTGCACTGGCTGCCTCGACCGGCATCGAATGGTTCAACACCATTGGTGAAGCAGTCAGCATGGTGACCGGGCTGATCTTCATTGCCTGCGTGTTGCTGTTCCGCCGCGGCATCATCGGCGAAATCATCGCCCGCCTTCCTACGGCTGCGAACAAGACTGCCAGCTAGTGACGTCGGTTGTGAAGCAGCGTTGATGCAGCGCAGGCGCCGGACGAACTGTCCGGCGCTTTTTTTTTGGCCGGAGTACATTGGCATTCCCTTTTTTGCGCAGCGAGGAAGATATGTCGATCAGGTGGATGTGGCTGGCGCTGGCTGGCTGTGCGCTCGGTGCTTGCGGTTCCCATCACGATGAGGATGAGACGCTGAATCTGCCACCGGCGTTTCTCGGGAAAATCACCAGCACCAGCTATGACGGCCAGAGCGATGATCTGCTCACCGCCGGGCTGGGGGCGAGCGGGCTGGCGGGGCCGACGCCGGCCTATGCCGATCCAGCCCATCCTACGCCCTCTGAGCTGCGCCGCAACGCCATCCATGCCAACTACCGGGCGGTGCTCGATATCGCTGCCAATAGCGGTTACGGCACGCTGTATGGCCCGAATGTGGATGCGGCTGGCAATGTGGGGAGCGGGCAGGGCAAGGTGGCCGGTAGCGAGTATCTGGCCTATGCCGATGATGGCAGCGGCAAGTTGAACGTGACACTGATGGTGCAAGTACCAGACAGCTTCGATCCCGAGCATCCCTGTATCGTGACGGCGACCTCGAGTGGCTCGCGCGGAGTGTATGGTGCAATCGGCAGCGCCGGTGAGTGGGGCCTGAAAAATCGCTGCGCCGTGGCGTATAGCGATAAGGGCAGTGGCACCGGTCTGTACACCTTCGAGGATGACGCAGTGAACTTGCAGAATGGTGTGCGTGCGAGTCGTCCGGCGGCGGGTAAGGAGGCCAGTTTTGCGCCCGCGCTGACGGATGCGGAACGGGCGTCTTTCAGTGCCGGTGCGGCG
>JAIELO010000168.1 GCA_019752915.1 Burkholderiaceae bacterium | reverse complement strand
CACTATTCAAGCCACCCGGTTCTACCGCGGTGGCTTTTTTATTTCCGTTAGATGAAATGGGGACGTAACGATATTTTTTTAATATGATGAAATGGGGACGTAACGATATTTTTTTAATATCGTTACGTCCCCATTTTTTTTGCGCCGGTACCGCTGGGTGCTACGGGTGGTAGCTATTGCCGGCGCGACGGGCCCAGTCTTTGACTTTGCCAAGCTGGCAACATACAGTGGTGCGTTTTTATTTAATTGGCAAGATGTATGAATTTTCAGTTGACGGTGGAGGCAGCTTCCCCTTGGCGGCGGCGTGGTTGGCTGGCGCTGATCGGTGCGGCACACGTGCTGGCGGTATGGGGCTGGCGCGCGCCGGAGCAGCTACGGGCGGCTCCTGCGCGCTCACACGCTGAGCTCACCTATATTCTGATGCCGACGCCGCCCCGGCCGCTGGCGACGCCACCACGCGAGCCCTTGCAGCCGCCGCAGCGGCGCCGTGAGTCGGCAGCGCCGGCGGCACTGATCGTGGTGCCGGCGCCGAGTGCGCCGGCGGCCTTGCCGCCGCCTCAGCAACAGCCAGCGATGACGCTGGTCGATCCGCTGGCGCTGCCGCCGAAATCCTTGCCACGCGATGAGGATGCCTTGCAGCGGGCGCGCCGCAGTGCGGGGGAGGTGGATCGGCAGTTGCGCAAGGAAGCCTGGAATCCGCGTGACAAGCGGATCGCTAATGATAGAACCTTGTTAGCCGAGAAGCTGGGCAGTGCCTACAGCGGCTCGGAAGGTTTGCGCGAGGAAAGTGTGCAGCTCGACGATGGACGGGTGATGACCCGCGTCCATGCGCCCGGCGGTTCGACCTATTGTGCTGTGAAAGAAAGCAATGGTCTGACTGGCGGCCGTGATCCGTTCCGCGACGGAATACGTACCAAGGTCACGACCTGCCCGCGCTAGGCAGCTCGGAACGGCCCCAGAAGCAGAAAAGCCACCGCGAGGTGGCTTTTGCTTGGGTGTCGCGTTGTGCTTACAGACCGGCGATCTGGGTGCCGCTGATCGATTTCTCGGCGCTGGCCAGTGGTGCGGCCGGTTTGGCCGGTATCGCTGCCATCACAGGCGTGGTGGTGGGCACTTTCTTGCCGGCCGAAACCATCTTCAGGCGCTGGTATTCGGCCAGTACTTTCGAGCCGTAACCGTCGTCGTGTTCGAAGGCTGCTGCGCCGACGTAGCTTTTCAGGCCGGCTTCGACGGAACCGCCACGGGTGACGTAGTCTTTCAGGATCAGCGAGCCGACACGGATGTTGGCGACCGGATTGAGCGCCGCCTGGGTGCCGCCCATGTCCTGGAATTTCTCGTGGTGCACTTTGGACATGACTTGCATCAGGCCTTGCGCACCGACCGGGCTTTCCGCGAACGGATTCAGGCCCGATTCAATCGCCATCACGGCCAGAATCAGCAGTGGGTCGAGTTTGATTTCGCGTGCCGTCAGGTAGGCGGTCGAGACCAGCATATTGGCGGCATCGCCGGCCACGCGGTAGCGCTTGGACAGCCACGAGGTGACCCATTGCTGCTGCTTCTTGGTGCCCAGCAGGGCCTTCTCTTCGGCCGTCAACGGCTCCGGATTCGCCACCGGGGCGCTCGATGGGGCTTCCATCAGGGCCGACAGGGGCGGGGCTACCACGACTTCAGCTTCGCTGTCCGGTGCGCCGTTGAGGATGTTGCTCAGATCCTTGGCCAGTTCTGGACGGACAAACAAGGCCGCCATCATCAGCAGTGCGCTAACGCCGACGATGGTCAGCGTGTGCTGGGCGGTGGTCAAAATACCTTTGGCCGAAACGCGCGTGTTGAACAACCACGCAGCTGGCTGGCGAGCCATATTGTGGGCAAACTGAGTTGCACCGTTGAAACGATTAATCATAGACTTCCCCTGAAATGACCGTAAAAGCGCTTCCCCGCCAGCGTTGTACGCAGCTAACCGGGTGCTAATGCCGTGCATCAGAAATATCCGTCCACCGCCACTGAGTGCGTGCGCTGGACGCCGTCATTGCTTGCCTGAGCTGATGTTTCCCTGTGGTACTGGATCAGTCGCAATACAACTTCTATCGGGGGTAAGGCAGACGCCTTTTGAAAACACTCCTTAAAATGTCATGTGGAGCCCCGACTCCGTGAATGAATGAGTAACACATGTGTTGGTTCGCAGATCGTGCAAAACCGTGTTCTCTTCAAGTAGGGCAGATTGTATGAGGCGTTTTATATCAAGTCAATGATAACAAACGTAAAAGCTATAACTTTTAAATCTTACTTTTTTGCTTGCATTGCGCGTAAAACCAATAAAATCAACTACTTGACCTGTCTTTTTAAACAGTATGCTGATTTGAAAGAAAAAGTAAAAAACCGATGAAATATTCTGATCTGCGTGATTTCATTTCTCAATTGCAACGAATGGGCGAACTTAAGCCCATTTTGACGCCTGTTTCGCCGCACTTGGAGATGACCGAGGTCTGCGACCGGACTTTGCGGGCCGGCGGCCCCGCTTTACTGTTCCAGAATCCGACCGGCCACAGCATGCCGGTGCTGGGCAATCTGTTCGGTACCGAGCGCCGCGTGGCGCTGGGTATGGGCGCCGACAATGTCAGCGAATTGCGCAAGATCGGCCACGTGCTGGCGCGCCTGAAAGAGCCGGAGCCACCGAAGGGTTTCAAGGACCTGATGGGCATGGGCAGTCTGGTAAAGGCCGTATGGGATATGGCGCCCAAGGAATTACGCGGTGCGAAATGTCAGGAAATCGTCTGGGAAGGTGCGGATGTGGATCTGGCCAAACTGCCGATCCAGCATTGCTGGCCGGGCGACATCGCGCCCTTGATTACCTGGGGACTGGTGATTACCCGAGGGCCTAATAAGAAGCGCCAGAATCTGGGGATTTACCGTCAGCAGGTGCTGGGGCCGAACAAGGTGATCATGCGCTGGCTGGCGCACCGTGGCGGCGCGCTGGACTTCCGCGAGCACGCGCTGCAGACCAAGGGACAGCCGTATCCGATCTGCGTGGCGCTCGGTGCCGATCCCGCTACTATATTAGGGGCAGTAACGCCGGTGCCCGATAGTCTGTCGGAATATCAGTTTGCCGGCCTGCTGCGCGGCAGCCGTACTGAGCTCGTCAAAGCGATCGGTAGCGAGTTGCGGGTGCCGGCTTCGGCCGAGATTGTGCTGGAAGGCCATATCTATGCGGACCCTAGCCACCCGACCGGTTACGAGCATGCGCTGGAAGGCCCGTTTGGCGACCACACCGGTTATTACAATGAGCAGGATAGCTTCCCGGTATTTACCATCGACCGCATTACCATGCGTCGCGATCCGATCTATCACTCGACCTACACGGGCAAACCGCCTGATGAGCCGGCGATTCTGGGGTTGGCGCTGAATCAGGTGTTTGTGCCGCTGCTGCAGAAACAGTTCCCGGAAATTACCGACTTCCATCTGCCGGCCGAAGGCTGCAGCTACCGTATGGCAGTGGTGCAGATTAAGAAGCAGTACGCCGGCCATGCCAAACGCGTGATGTTCGGGGTGTGGAGTTTCCTGCGTCAGTTCATGTACACCAAGTTCATCGTGGTGGTGGACGAGGATGTCAATGTGCGTGACTGGAACGAGGTGATCTGGGCGATCACTACCCGCGTCGATCCGACCCGCGATACCACGCTGGTCGACAATACGCCGATCGATTATCTGGACTTTGCCTCGCCCGTCAGTGGGCTGGGCAGCAAGATGGGCATCGATGCGACCAATAAGTGGCCCGGTGAAACCACTCGCGAGTGGGGCACCACGATTGCCATGTCGCCCGAGGTCAAAGCACGGGTCGATCAGATTTGGCAGGAACTCGGGCTGTAAGGTATAATCATTCCGGACGGGCCCCTGCGCATTGTGGCATGGCCAACCTGGTCAGGTCGGGAACGAAGCAGCCACAGCTATTCACCATAAGTGCCGCAGATCAGGCTCGTCTCCTTCGGGATATTAAAAAAGCTGCCATAGGCAGCTTTTTTCTTTTCTACGCGGTGTTGAGGCCGCGTTTCTTCCTATCTATTCCGTATCCAGTTCCGCCTCCAGTGGCCGCTCCGACGCGACGATCAGGGGATTCTCTTTCAGCCATGCAGACTCGGGTTTGAGCCGGATCTGGTGCTTTGCATCCGTGTTATAGACGGTGCTGGCCACTTTCAGCTGGGCCGGCTTGGCAAACTTGAACACCACCACCTTGATCGAGGGCGCGAACATGCTGAAGGCACCGGCCATCTTCTTGACTGCCCGGTTGGCCTGCTCGACACTGCTCATCACCGGCGTGTAATTCCATTGCGTGCCAGCCGGTAGCGGGGTAGTCATGTCGTAACCCATGCTCGACTTCTCGTCTTTGGGCAGGCTGGTCATGATGCGGGTGTCGTCGTTGAGCCATTGGGAATTCGGGATCAGGCTCAGGCGATATTCGGGCGTCAGTGCCGGCAGCGGGTGGCGTTCGCTGCCGCTGACCACGGTCAGCACCACATCTTCCGGCTTGTAGGCCTTGTTTTTCGGTTTCACCGAGAGGAACAGATTAATTTTGTCACGTTCTGCAGCCGGAATGGCGTAGTACTTGTCGAGTCGCATCTGTTCAATCAGTTTCTTGTAGGGCAGCCATTCGCGTTCACTGGCGTGGGCGCCAAGGGACAGGAACAGCAGGGGGAGTAGGGCAAGTTTTTTCATCAATTATTCGCGATGTTAAAAGAAAAACAAATTGTAGGGCGGTCTTAGCGTATTACCTATTCCCATCACGCCTTGTTACAATTGATTCTTTTTGGTGTCCTGACGCTGGCAGTTTGCAGCGGCTCCCTCGGTCCCTGCTATCTACGGTAAAATCTCCGCATGTCCTATCAAGTCCTCGCCCGTAAATACCGTCCCCGGAACTTCGACACGCTGGTCGGTCAGGAGCACGTGGTTCGTGCACTGACCCATGCTTTGCATAGCGGTCGTTTGCACCATGCTTATCTGTTTACCGGCACGCGCGGGGTCGGCAAGACCACCTTGTCGCGGATTCTGGCGAAATCGCTCAATTGCGTGGGCCCCGACGGGCAGGGCGGGATTACCGCTACGCCGTGCGGCGTGTGCGAAGTCTGTACCGCCATCGATGCAGGGCGCTTTGTCGATTACATCGAGATGGATGCGGCCTCCAACCGGGGCGTGGATGAAATGGCGCAACTGCTGGAGCAGGCGGTGTACGCACCGAGCAATGCGCGCTTCAAGGTCTATATGATCGATGAGGTGCACATGCTGACCAACCACGCCTTCAACGCCATGCTGAAGACGCTGGAAGAACCGCCCGAGCATATCAAGTTCATTCTGGCGACCACCGATCCGCAGAAAATTCCCGTGACGGTGCTGTCGCGCTGTCTGCAATTCAATCTGAAGCAGATGCCGCCCGGCCATATCATCGGCCATCTGGATAATATTCTGGGTCAGGAAGGCATCAGTTTTGAAGCGCCGGCTTTGCGCTTGCTGGCTGCCGGTGCGCACGGGTCGATGCGCGATGCCTTGTCGCTGACCGATCAGGCGATTGCCTATGCGGCCGGGGCGGTGACGCTGGAAGCGGTGCAGGGCATGCTGGGCGCGCTCGATCAGTCGTATCTGATCCGCTTGCTCGATGCCCTGGCGGCGCAGGATGGCGTCGAAGCGCTGGGGCAGTTCGGGGTCGAGCAGGTCGCGCGTGCTCAGGTTCACCGACACGCGCTGCAGCCCCGCGGCGCGCAGCGCGGCCCACTGCCGCGCGGTTTCCTCGAAGATCCACAGCGTCAG
>JAIELO010000180.1 GCA_019752915.1 Burkholderiaceae bacterium | reverse complement strand
GCCTGCCGCGCTGCCGCTGCCACGCCGTCGGGAGTCATGTCATTGGTGGCGGCAAAACCGTAAGCGCCACCGGCAATCACACGCACGCCGACACCGGCCGATTCGGTATTCACCACGTTTTCCACGTTCAGATCGCGGGTGGTGATGAACTGGTTCAGGTAGCGGCCTACGCGCACATCGCAGTAGGAGGCGCCAGCCTGAGTAGCGGCCGTCATTGCAGTATCGGCCAGCATTTTCTTGAATTGCAGGGCGACTGGCTTGAGCAATTCTTCCGCCGCAATCGCGCGACCGAAGGCGGGCAACAGCATGGTGCCCAGCGCCAGACTACTTATATTGAGAAATGCACGTCGTTCCATCGTATCTCCAGAGTGTCACAACTAGGTTGGGATGACTGGCCTGGTGGCCACGGCTGAAGCCAGGCTTCGCCGTTTTTCTACGTTCTACTGCACCTGAGTATCCGCCGCTGCCATGGCAGGTCCTGCAATATTAGCGCCAGATTAAGCTACGGTACAGGCAAAATATGTGCCATCACTGACAGCGAACACCGGGGGGCGGGATAACCATTTTGCGCCCTGTTGCGCAGTGTTGCGCAGTGTTGCAGCGCAGCGGGTGTCCGCAAACTGTCCGGCAAGTGTCCGGCCACTGTCCGGTCACTGTCCGGTCACTGTCCGGCCGTCGTGGACATGTCAATTCGCTTGACCTGCCGACTGGCTTGGCCGATGATCGCGCAGGACGCGCTGCCCTAGCGCGACCAACCACCGTATCCTGAGGAGATTTCGCATGAAACGAACCATACTGACAGCACTGGCCTCGGCCATGCTGGTATGCGCTGCCAGCGGCGCCACGGCCGCCGAAGACGCAGCACTGAAGGCAGCCATTGCAGCCCCCTCGCGCACTCCGGCCAACGTCGAGCGCGACGTCTACCGCCACCCTTACGAAACGCTGAGCTTCTTCGGCATAAAGCCGACTATGACGGTGGTGGAACTGGCCCCCGGTGGCGGCTGGTACACCGAGATTCTGGCGCCGTATCTACGCGAACACGGCAAGCTGATCGCCGCAGGCAATGATCTGGCCGCACCGGGTGAAGGCGAGCGCAAAGCCGCCGAGCGTTTCATGGCGCGTCTGAACGCCAAGCCTGAGGCGTATAACAAGGTGGCGCTGGGCGTGTTTGCACCGCCACGTAAATATGACTTCGCACCCGCCGGTAGCGTCGATCTGGTGCTCACCTTCCGCAACATCCACAACTGGATGCCGCATGGTCCGGACAATCTGAAAGCGCTGTTCGGCAGCGTCTACACCAGTCTGAAAAAAGGCGGCGTATTCGGCATCGTGGAACACCGTCTGCCAGACAGCAAGGTGCAGGATGCCAGCGCCAGTAGCGGCTATATGCACGAGAAGTATGTGATCGGTCTGGCCGAAGCGGCCGGCTTCAAACTGCTGGCCAAATCGGAAGTGAACGCCAACCCGAAAGACAGCGCCGACCACAAAGGCGGCGTGTGGGCGCTGCCACCGACCTATGCCAACAAGGATGAGGATCGCGCCAAGTATCAGGCGATCGGCGAAAGCGATCGCATGACCCTGAAGTTCATCAAGCCTTAAGCACTTAAGGCTGGTACCGCATCGGCCGGCGCAACGCCGTCCGATGCCAGTAGCGCCAGATCGCTACCCGACACCACGTGCTGCACATTCAGCAGCAGCACAAAACGTCCCTGCACCTTGCCGATGCCCTGCAACATTTCAGCGCGTACCTGTGCACCGAAAGTGGGCGGAGGTTCGATCTCGCTGGCCGCGATGTCGAGTACCGCATTCACCGCGTCGACCAGTATCCCGATCACGAACGGCCCGTCGGCACTGGTGATTTCCACCACGATGATGCAGGTACGCTTGCTGATCGGTCCCGGCACCCGCTCCAGCCGGCGCGCCAGATCCAGCACCGGCACCGCCGTGCCACGCAGATTGATCACGCCGCTGATACAGGCCGGCATTTGCGGTACCGGCGTTACGCCGGCAAATTCGAGTATCTCGCGCACCGCCAGAATGCCGATCGCGAACATCTCCTGACCCAGCATAAAACTCAGATACTGGGTCGAACCTGCAGCCACCCCGGGCTGCGCGTCCGATAGCGCTAGGCTGCTCATCGCCGCCCCGCTCAGAATTTAACGAAGTGCGACTCGTCCGGCTCGCTCATTTCCGTCATGCGCCGATTGCTCGCGACGTTGGTCGCACGCCGTCCGGAAGTCTTGGAAGGTTTGCGCGTCACCACCGCCGGCTGCACACTGCGGCTGCCACCGGCCAGCTTGAAGAAGGACATGGTCTGCTGCAACTGCTCGGCCTGACTGCTCATCTCTTCGGCGGTAGCCGCCAGTTCCTCGGAGCTGGAAGCATTCTGCTGGGTGGTCTGGCTCAATTGCGTCACAGCGGAGTTAATCTGTCCGACACCGGCCGACTGTTCTTCCGAGGCAGCCGTAATCTCCTGCACCAGATTCGAGGTGCGCCGGATATTCGGCACCATTTCGTCCAGCAGACGTCCAGCTTTATCGGCCAGTTCCACACTGCTCGAAGCGACTTGTTCGATTTCCTGCGCCGCCACCTGACTGCGCTCGGCCAGCTTGCGCACTTCGGCCGCCACCACGGCAAAGCCCTTGCCGTGTTCACCGGCACGCGCCGCTTCGATCGCCGCATTCAGTGCCAGCAGATTGGTCTGGTAAGCGATATCGTCGATGATGCTGATTTTCTTGGCGATCTGCTGCATCGCTGCCACAGTCGATTTCACGGCTTCGCCGCCTTCGGCCGCTTCCACTGCCGCCTTGCTGGCAATGCCGTCGGTGACGCGGGCGTTCTCGGTATTCTGCGAAATCGAGGCCGTCATCTGTTCGACCGAAGCGCTGGTTTCTTCGGTGCCGGCGGCCTGCTCGCTGGCCGCCTGCGACAGCGCCTGTGCGGTGGCGCTGACTTCTTCCGAGGCACTGGCCAGCGCCTCCGCGCCGTTATTGACTTCATTGACGACGTGCGAGAGTTTTTCGATCATGCCCTTCATCGCTGCCAGCAGGCTGGTGGTGTCGCCCGTTTTCAGTTCCACGTCGGCACTCAGATCGCCTTCGGCCACCTGACGCACGATCTCCGCTGCATAGGCTGGGTCGCCACCGAGTTGCTTCATGATGCCGTTCAGAATCAGCAGCCCGAACACCACCAGCAAGGCCAGCGATACTGCGGACGCGATCACCATCAGGCTACGTGCCTGCGCCGATAGCTGCTCAGCCTGTTTTACCGCCGCCTCGCCATACCCTGCATTCAGTGCGACCAATTTCCCCAGACTTTCATCCACCTCATGAAAGACCGTACGATTCTCCTTGAGAGTGCGGTGCAGGTCTTCGAACAATTCTTTACGTTTGGCCACATCGCTACGCACGATCTGTGCTGCCACCTCGTTAAGCTGGGTATCACGGGCTTTCCAGCTATTCCACTGCTTGACAAAAGTCTCCCAGACTTTGGCTTCTTCCGGCTCCTGGGGCAAGGCATCGTAGGCTTTCCACGACTTATCGATTGCTGCGAAGATTTCCTGCTTGCGCTTCAATTCATGCGTCAGCGTGGCCACCTCTTCCGGGTACAAAGCCACCGCATCCATCGCGCGACTCGACGAGCGCAGCGCCGTCTTGCCTTCATTGATCTCTAGCAGCGCCTGCACAGAGGGCATGCGGTTGCGGCCGATGTCGTTGAGCATCTGCGCATCCTGCTTCAATCCATTGAAAGCCAGCACCACCACTGCGACCAGCGCCAGTAAGGCAATAATCAGCAGCATGGATATTTTGGCGCGCACCGTTAAAGTCGAAAACATCATGATTCCCCTCCGTGTTGAGACGCATTGAAATTGTATTTTTTATGTCTACCTTATGTCTGCTCCGCCAGCGCCCGCAAACGGCGCCGGTCATGCTTGATCCACCCCACCAGTTCGTGTGCCGGCATGGGTCTGGCCAGCAGATAGCCCTGCGCCATATCGCAGCCCAGCTTGCCTAGCAAGTGCCAGTCTTCCAGTAACTCCACCCCTTCGGCCACGGTTGCCACATTCAGGCTGCGTGCCAGATCCAGCGCGCCTTTCAGTACCCCGAGCCGGTTCGGCCACTGCGCCGCACCGTTGACGAATGCCCGGTCGATTTTCAACTCGGTAAACGGACAGCGGGCAAACTGCTGCATCGACGAATAGCCGATCCCGAAATCGTCCATCGCCAGCCCGAAGCCCATCAGCCGCAAGCGCCCCATATTGGTTAGCGCGTGCGACAGCTGGCGCATCACGGCCGTCTCGGTCACCTCCCACACCAGCGAGGAGGTCGGCACACCGGACGCCATCACCAGATCGGTCAGCCGTTCGATGAAAGCGCGGTCGGCCATATTGTCGGCCGACAGATTGACGGCCACCGCCACCGGTGGCAAGCCGGCGTGGCGCCACTCGGTCAAACGTTCCAGCACCTGCTGCACCATCAGCAAGGTGAACTCCGCCATCAGCGGCGTGCCTTCCAGTGCCTCGATGAAGTGCAGCGGTGCCAGTACGCCGCGTTGCGGATGCTGCCAGCGCGCCAGCGCTTCCAGCCCCCGCAGATGGCCATTGGCGATAGCAATCTTGGGCTGGAAATACGGCACAAACTGTCTTTCCGCAATCGCTTGCGCCAGCACCTCAGGGCAAGGCCGGTCAGGCTGGGCGCAGTGCGGACGTGGCTCGGCTTTACAGCCAGCGCGGGCCAGCAGCATCGCCAGCGCATCGAGCTGCACCGGTTTCAGCAAGGTGCCCAGCAGGTCGATGCAGCCATCGACGAAACTCATACTCTCGATAATTTCCAGCAACCGCGGATCGCGCGCACTCACCACAATCAGGTGACGCGCTAACCGGCGTTCGCGCAACTGGCAGGTCAGTTCGATGCCGTCCATGCCCGGCATTTCCAGATCCGTCAGCACCAGATAGGTCCCATCCTCGCCAAAGCGTTCCAGCACCTGCAAGGCTTCGTTGCCATCGCCCGCTTCCAGAATGTCGCCGAACTCGAGCTGGCGCAGCAGTCCTGCCAGATAGCCGCGCTGCACCTGACTGTCCTCCACCACCAGCACGCGCTGGCCCGCCCACGGTCGTTCCGCAGCTGGGCTTTGCGGCGTACTACCCGGTATTGGCTGGTTCATCGCGGCGCCGTTCAATAGGAAAGCTGCTGCAGAATTTCACGATAGATCAGGTTCAGCGGCATAGATTTCTCTACCCCGCCGCGCTTGACCGCTTCTTTAGGCATGCCATACACCACACAGCTGGCTTCATCCTGCGCCACCGTGCGCGCGCCAGCCTTGTGCATTTCCAGCATGCCGGCAGCACCATCATCGCCCATGCCGGTCATGATCACGCCCAGCGCATTCGCGCCCGCTGCGCGCGCCGCAGAACGGAACAGCACATCCACCGAAGGCCGGTGCCGGTTGACCAGCGGGCCATCCACCACCTCGACGAAATACTGCGCACCGGTACGGCGCAGCAGCATGTGTTTTCCGCCGGGAGCAATCAGTACCTGACCTTGCAGCACGCGGTCATTATTGGCCGCTTCCTTGACCCGCACCTGACACACACTATCGAGCCGTGCGGCAAACGCCGCCGTGAATTTTTCCGGCATGTGCTGCACCACCACAATGCCCGGTGCGACGCGTGGCAGCGCAGTCAGCACCTCCTCCAGTGCCTGCGTGCCACCGGTCGAAGTGCCGATCGCCACCACCCTCTCGGTGGTCGTCGTCATCGGCCGGCTATCGAGCGGCGGCAGCACCGCATCGGCATTGAGTTTGGCCGTCACC
>JAIELO010000234.1 GCA_019752915.1 Burkholderiaceae bacterium | reverse complement strand
CTGCCGGGACAGGAGCAGGCGCTGGAGCTGGAGTCTTGCTCTGCGCAGACACTTCATCAAATAATGCATCGAAATCGTCAGCGGCGTTGGTCATAATCCCTGCTTCTCCATAATTTGTAAAATTGCTGCTCTAAACTTGCGGTACGGGTGATGACGTTCGGCAATATAGCGCACCTGCCTGAGTGTAGCAGGGCGCGGCCAGATTATTCAATCCCGGAGCAGGGTCGCCGCCCCTACCGTACGGGTCTATCCCAAGTTTCGTTGTATTTGGTGATACTAACATCGCTTACGGCGACAAAACATGGTTCGTGACACAAAAGTAGTGCCCGGGTGCAAAAAAACCCGGTTAAAAGTAGCAAATCCACATCGCTCACTCAGGATATAACGGTTTCACTTGATAATCATCAAGTCTTTCTACAGTAGCAATAATGTGTATCGGGTCTACAATACACCCTACTTCATGGAGGTGGATCATGTACCGAAAAATCCTGCTCACCACCGATGGCTCAACCGTTTCCAGCAAGACCGCCTGCGCCGGGGTCGCTTTGGCTGCCCAGTTGCAGGCCGAAGTGCTGGTGCTGTATGTGGCACCGGAATACCAGTATCCGATTTACGTGGAAATTGTCCCGCCCAGCTACCCCAGCGAGGACGAATACCGTGCCGCCATGCTACGTACCGGTGCCGAACACACCCGCGAAGTCATGGACGCCTGCCAGCAACAGGGGCTGCGCTGTCACAGCATGACGGCGTTTGCCGAACATACCGCGCAGAAAATCGTCGAGGTGGCGGAACAGCAACACTGTGACCTGATTTTCATGGGTTCTCACGGTCGTAGTGGCTGGGGACAGTTGTTGCTCGGCAGTGTAACCAACAAGGTGTTATCGCACACCCGTTTGCCAGTACTGGTCCACCGGCTGATCCAGGAACCGGCGCCCCGTTAGTGCTTCAACCATCGCTGGTCGATTTTTATAGTAAGATCATAAGATTGACTCAAAAATAATAAAACTTACTAGAAATCACCACCAATGATCCGCATAGTCATCGCCGACGACCACACCATCATGCGCGAGGGTCTCAAACGCATCCTCGACGGGGCCCCCGACATCGACATCGTGGGCGAAGCCATCGACGGCTTTGAAGTGCTCGGGCACATCCGTCAGGGCGGCTTCGACCTGCTGTTGCTGGACCTGTCCATGCCGGGCCGCAGTGGCGTCGATCTGATCCGGCAGATTCGCGCCGAAGCGCCCAAGCTGGCCATACTGATCCTCACCATGCACGAGGAAGAACAGTATGCGGTGCGCGCCATCCGCGCCGGCGCCCAAGGCTATCTGACCAAGGAAAGCGCTGGCACCCAGCTGGTGGGCGCGATCCGCCGGGTTGCCTCCGGGCGACCTTACATCAGCACCGAAGTGGCCGAGCAACTGGCACTGAACATCATGATGCCCAATGAAAGTCTGTTGCATAAGCAATTGTCAGACCGGGAATTCGAAGTGTTTTCGCTGCTAGTGGCGGGCAAATCGATCACGGAAATTGCCAACAACCTGCATCTGAGCGTCAAGACCGTCAGCACCCACAAAACCCGCATCATGCAGAAAATGGGCATGAATTCCTTGGCCGAAATGGTGCAATACGCCGTCGCACACAGATTACTCTCACCTTTCAAGACCTGATTCCCTGTTTATTCATTAGGAATATTCCTACAAGGCAGCGCTGCTTCCTACGGCCAGATTCAGCCGTTGCCGATATATCTATATTTCTCCCGTTGGCATACTGAAACCACACGACTCATGCCGCACGACTAGTTCTTGCGCGCTGGAATCGTCACGGCCTGTCCTGCTGCGTTTCCGGTCTCCCGGTGTCGCCCTGAGTCAGGTCCGTCGCGCACCATCAGACCACAGGAGAACACTATGCTGTCCACGCAATCCCCGGAACTACGCCCTGCCACCAGTGCGCCCCTGCCCTCCTCCGCGATGGAGGCAGGTCGCCAGCGTCAGGGGCGGCTATGGTCAAATCTCAAGGAAGTCTGTGATCTGCTGCATATTCCGGCGACCTGCTCGGTCAGTACGGAGGAGCTGCTGTTCCAGCACGTACAATTCAAGACGGGCCAGCGCATCCACACCATCGGTCAGGTGTTCGATACGCTGTACATCGTCAACTCCGGTTTTCTGAAAACCGTGCTGATTGATGAGTTCGGCAATGAACAGGTGCTGAGTTTCCCCATGAAAGGTGACATGCTGGGCGTGGACGGCATCCATACCCGCCATTACGCGTCGGAAGCGGTGGCGCTATCCGACTGCGACGTGATTCTGCTGCCCTTCAAAAAACTCACAGCGCTGGGACGTGTGCATCAGGAACTGGAGCACCTGATGTACGGCGTGATGAGCCGCGAACTGGTGCGCGAACAGGCCATGATCGGTATGCTGGGAGCTCTCAGCGCCGAAGCCCGGGTAGCCCGTTTTCTGATGTCGCTGGCCGAGCGCTTCGCTCTGATGGGCTACTCCGCCAAACTGTTCAATCTGCGCATGACGCGCCACGAAATCGGCAGCTATCTGGGCTTGACGCTGGAAACCGTCAGCCGCACCCTGTCGGCCTTTAATGAAATCGGTCTGATCAGTGTGGATCAGCGCACCATCGGCATCAAAGATCCCGAAGCGCTGAAAAATCTGCGCCGCCTGCCCCCCTCGCGCACCCGTGCCAAGCAGCAGGCCGCCGCCCGGGTCAAAAGCGGCGAAACGGTGCCGCCCGTGCAATTGCTCGCCACGCTGTAGCAAGCGCGGCGCAGGCTGCTGGATCAGGCGCTTTCCCCCAGCTTCGAGCCCGGAACTCCGGGCTCTTTTTTTGTGCCGGATACGCTGCGGGCGTGGCCACTGTCGCACGCACTGACCTGACGATTCTGCTTGCAATCGGACGCGCCATCCTTAATAATGAACGCAAATGCGAATCATTCTTATTTAAGGAATCCCCACCATGCAACACGTCCTGACCACCAGCCCGCAAACTCGCCTGGCGAGCAGTAGCGACACCGCACTCGCCGAAGCCACCGGCAGCGCCCCGAAACGGGTCAGCAGCACCAGCCTGATGGGCGACGGGCGCGCCCTCGAAATCGAGCATGGCGGCCGGATCTACCAGTTACGCATTACCCAGTTAAACAAACTGATACTGACGGCCTAGCCACTCCAGCATCAGTCTCCCTCCCCCATAGTCGCCAGCCGCAACCGCCAGCCAGACCTCATCCCGTTACCTAGGAGCGTTTGATGGCCCTTGATCGTCACAATCCCATCTTCATGGCGCCGCCTGCCGGCCCCAATCCAGAACTGATGCTGTCCGCCGTCCTGCATCTGATGTCGCATTACACCGCTAACCGCAGCGAGGATGGTGGCTGCCTGAAGCTTGCTTCGGTGATCGAGCGCCATCTCAAGGCGCTGGCCGGCCTGCCGGAGCTGGCGCCGGTGCTGAGCGCGACTTGCCAGCAATTATCCGAGCAGTGGGCGAGCGTGGTGGAGCAGCAACTACCCACGCCGGAACGCAGCAACTTCCTCACTCGCATCATGTCGCGCGCCCGTCATGGCGCCAGCGTCGGCTGAGGAGGCGCCATGTGTGAACGTCATTCCGCACCCGAGGCCAGCGCTGTCGCGGCACTACCGTCGCGCCGGCGGCGCCTGTGGGAACTCGGTCATGCCTGCCATTGTCCGCTGATCGGTGTCGGCTTGCCGCTGGCGGTGCTACGCAAGCTGGTCGACAAAGTCACTGGCGGCAAGGCGTGCGCCGATGATTATGCGATCCACGTCGGCGCCGTCACCGAATGTGCCAGCCGTAACCGTCTGTCGGAAGCGCTGCAGAAAGAACTGGAGCGCCGCTATGCCAGCGTGCTGCTGCACTACCGCACAGCGCGCAGTACAGAACAGCTTGCCAGCTTCTGGCAACAGGCCATCGCCGCCGGCGACGTGGCCGGGGCCTTCTGGGCCGCCCTCACCCACCCGCGCTGCACGCCACTCCTGGAAGAACAGCTGTGCCGCGATCTGCACATGGTGCAGCATCAGGCCGGTGCTTGTGTGCGGGCCGATCTGGGCAAGTTTCAGGCTATCAGCGCCGCCCATGCGCAACTGACACAGGAACTACACAAAGCGCAGCAGCGTCACGCAGTGCTGCTGGCCGAGAAAAACGCCCAGGCCAGCGAACACGCCACCCGTCTGATGCAGTTACAGGCCAGTCTGATCGGCAAGGACAGCCTGATCGCTTCGCTGCAGGGGCAGCTACAGCAGTTGCAACACAGCATACCGGGACTGGAAAGCCGCACCCGCCTGACGGAACGTCTGGCCCGGATGGAGCAATTGCAACGCGATTTGCGCCAGCAACTGGCGCAGGCGCGCATGCCGCCCGCAACCAGCGCGCTGCCGGAACCAGCACCAGCAGCCGTAACGGCGGCACCGCCAGTGTCGCAGGATACCGGCACAACGGCGCCGTGCCTGCAGCAGCAAGCGGTACTTTGTGTGGGGGGACGCAGTGGCAATGTCGCCACCTATCGCAGCCTGATCGAGCGGGAGGGCGCGCGCTTTAGCCACCATGATGGCGGTCTGGAAGACAATGCCAATCGCCTCGATGCCAGTCTGGCGGCGGCCGATCTGGTGATCTGCCAGACCGGCTGCATCAGTCACAATGCCTACTGGCGCGTGAAAGACCACTGCAAACGTCACGGCAAGCGCTGCGTGTTTATCGACAATCCCAGTATTTCCAGTCTGGCGCGTGGCCTGCAACTGGCCGATAGCCCGTCAGAACAGGGCTAGCCACTGAGCACCAGAACGCTGGCAGTGCAGCACTGCCAGCGTTCTGGTGCTGCAACCGCACCGCGCGCCCGGGCTCCGGGCGCACTGCACACTTCGTATTTAATCTTGCATTGAATGCCGCATTTAATACACATCGCGCCGGTAACGTCCGGCGGCCGCCAGTAGCGCCAGTGCGTCCGGCCCGAGTAGCGTCAGCAGCACTTCATCCACGCCAGCCGCCATGCCTTCCAGACTGCCACAGACGTAGATCGCCGCGCCCTCCTCGAGCCAGTCATGCAGCCGGGACGCCTGCTCGGCCAGCACATGCTGGACATAACGCCGCTGCGCCTGATCGCGCGAATACACCAGATCGAGCCGTGCCAGCTGCCCTTGCGCCTGCCACTGTGTCAGTTCATCGCGATACGGGCCGTCATGGGCGGCATTGCGCTCGCCGAACAGCAACCAGTTGCGTGTCTGCCCGGCCAGCATGCGGGTCTTCAGGTGCGCACGCAGCCCGGCAATACCACTACCGTTACCGATCAGAATCAGCGGGCGCGCATGGTTCTCTTCGAGCCGGAAGCGCCGGTGTGCGCGCACTCGCAACGCCAGCGTTTCCCCTAGCGACGCTTGCTGTGTCAGCCAGCCGGAGACAACGCCGTGCTGGCCATCGGCATGGCTATGCAAGCGCACTAGCAGCTGCAAGCTGCCATCCTGTGGCAGCGAAGCGATCGAATATTCGCGCGGACGCTCCGCTTCAGTCGGCGCCACGATCTGCACCAGATCGCCCGATTGCCAGTCCGGCAATGCACCCTGTTGCGGCAGCAGTTCCAGATGGTATAGCGGCGCTCCGGCACTGCCGGGATTGAGACAGACCCGTCTCTGCAAACGCCACGCCTCGAAGGTCGGCGCGTCCCAGTCGGGCGCATCGCTGGTACCGGCCAGATGACTGAGCTGCTGGCGCCATGCACCAATCGCCGTGGCGGCACCACGATCGACGTCGATGCGGGCGAACAATGCCTGCGCGCCCTGCTGCTGCAACCATAGCTCGAGCGCCCGGCCAGATCGGAAGAG
>JAIELO010000177.1 GCA_019752915.1 Burkholderiaceae bacterium | reverse complement strand
ATTCGCCCAGCAGCAGTGCGAACGTCAGGCGCCAGCGTAAGGGCGTGCGTTGCGGTACAGATTGTTGCGTCATCAGTGCGGGCACTCCAGCGCCACCGCTTCGGCGGTGCGGCGCGCCTTCAACTGGGCTGCTTCACGCTGGGCGGTAGGGGCCCGGTTGAGGTCTTCCGCGGCCCAGCGCTGCGTCAGATGCAGCTTGTCGCATTTTTTGCGCAGTGCGCGGGCCGCCGCGAGCGAGCGTTCATCTGCGCGCTCGTCATGGCGCTCGCGCAGTTCGCGCTGTTTCTGTAGTTGCGCCGCCTTGGCGGCCTGACGTGCCAGCTCCTGTGCTGCGCCAGGATCGGCTGTGCCAGCCCCTGGTGTTGGCAGCGTACTGCTGCTGGCACCTGCCGGACAGGCCTGATCGGTATAACTGACTTTGCCTTCCTGAACGCAGCGCTGCAGGGTCTGTGCCTGTACGGCGCTACTAGCATGCAGCGTCAGACCGCACAGGGCGGTCATCAGATAAGGCTGGCGCATCGGCAATCCCTTCACAGAATTTTTCCGGGATTCATAATGCCTTGCGGATCCAGCGCCGTCTTGATGGCGCGCATGAGTGACAGTTCGACTGGCGATTTATAGCGTGCCATCTGGTCCTTTTTCAGCGCGCCGATGCCATGTTCGGCCGAAATCGAACCACTGTAGCGCGCCACGCTATCGTGCACCAGCCGGTTGAGCGCGTCCTGATTGGCGAGGAAGGCTTCATGCTCCACGCCTTCCGGCGGGGCGACGTTAAAGTGCAGATTACCGTCGCCAAGATGGCCGAAGCAGACCAGCTGACAGCCCGGGAAGGCCTGTTCCAGTTGCGGCGCCGTGTCGGCAATAAAGGCCGGGATGCTGGAGACGGGCAGCGAGATATCGTGTTTGATATTTTTGCCGGCCTTGGCCTGCGCCAGTGGGATGTGCTCGCGTAACTGCCAGAGTGCCGTGGATTGCGCCACCGAGCTGGCGACTACCGCATCGCTGACGATAGAGGCGTCGAGTGCGGCAGCCATCGCCTGTTCCAGCAGCGCGATGGCATGTTCGGCCGATTCGCTGCTCGATAGTTCCAGTAAAACGTACTGCGGGTGCGGCACGGCGAACGGCTGGGGCAGGGCAGGAAACTGCTGCGCCACCAGTGCCAGGCATATTTGCGACATCAATTCGAAGCCGGTCAGGCTGGCACCGCAATGGTCCTGCATCAGATTCAGACACTGCAAAGCATGGGCCGGTGTCGGTAGCGCGGCCAGCGCCGTGATACTGGCTTTCGGCTGCGGGTACAGCTTTAACACCGCGCCGGTAATGATGCCCAGCGTGCCTTCCGCGCCGATCAGCAGATCGCGCAAATCATAGCCGGTATTGTCCTTGCGCAGACCGCGCAAACCATTCCAGATCTCGCCCTGCGCCGTCACCACTTCCAGTCCCAGACACAGCTCGCGGGTATTCCCATAGCGTAGTACCGCAGTGCCCCCGGCGTTGCTGGACAGATTGCCGCCGATGGTGCAACTGCCTTCCGAGGCTAGCGACAGCGGAAACAAACAGCCTTCGGCGGCTGCTGCCTGCTGCAGATTGGCCAGTATGCAGCCGGCATCGACGGTCATGGTGCGATTGGCGACATCGATCTGGCGTATCCGGTTCAGGCGCGCCAGCGATAGCACCACCGCTTTGCCGCTGGCATCGGGCACGCTGCCGAGCACTAGCCCCGTATTGCCGCCCTGCGGCACCAGCGGCACCTGCCAGTGCGCACAGGCCTGCACCAGCGCCGCCACCTGTTCCACCGTGGCGGGGCGCAGCACAGCGAGTGCCGCACCGGTAAAGCGTCCGCGCCAGTCGCGCAGGTAGGGCGCCATGTCGTGCGGCTGATCGAGCACATACTCGGCGCCGATCGCTGCGCGGCACTGCTGCAGGAACGCCATCATTGGACGGTGTTTTCCTTAACTTTGTCGAGCAGTTCGCGGGCCATTTTCTTGGCCGCTTTTTTGTAGGGGCGCACGTACAGGATGGCGCAGATAAAGTACACCACCACGATCAGCGCTTCGCCCCAGCCTAACCATGCCGACAGCTGTCCCTTGTCGCTCCAGCCGCGTACCACACCTTCGGTGAAGTACAGCAGGATCATCATCGAGGTCCATTGCAGGGTGTAGACGTCACGCTTCCACACGCCCACCAGCGGCAACAGCAGCGGGGCCGCTTTCAAGGCCAGCCACGAGCCACCCGGTTTGAGTGGCGCGATGGCTAGTTCCCATGCCAGACACCAGATAATCAGCAGAACCAGGCTGCCGATGGCGCCCAGGTGGAAAAACTTTTGCAGTCGGTTTTCCATCATGTCTCCCCGTTATGGCCTGGTATGCAACTTGACGGCGGTTTCCGCCAGACGCCGCCCCAGTGCTACCGCCAGTTTTTTTTCATCGTCGGTGAACGCCAGTTTGCCATCCAGTCCAGCCCAGTGACTGGCGCCGTAGGGTGTGCCGCCGCTGGCCGTGGTCATCAGCTCCGGATTGGTGTAGGGTAGGCCCAGCACCATCATCCCATGATGGAACAGCGGGATCATCATCGACAGCAGCGTCGCCTCCTGACCGCCATGCAGGCTGCCGGTCGAGGTGAACACGCAGGCCGGCTTGCCAGCCAGCGCGCCGGACAGCCACTGGGTGGCCGTGCCGTCCCAGAAATACTTCATGGCGGCGGCCATATTACCGAAGCGGGTCGGCGAGCCGAGCGCCAGAGCGGCGCATTCCTGCAAGTCCTGTGCTTCCACGTAGGGAGCGCCTTCTGCCGGCACATCGGCCTCGGTGGCTTCGGCCACGCTGGAGACGGCGGGAACGGTGCGCAGGCGCGCGTCGCAGCCCGGCACACTTTCCACGCCCTGTGCAATCAACTCCGCCAATTTACGGGTTGCGCCGTGGCGGGAGTAAAACAATACGAGAATAATCAGATTGGCTTGGTTCATCAGCGGTATTATAGGGCGCTTTGAGGGGTTCCAACGTTTGTTCCCCGTGGATTTTGGTTTTTGCACATGGCTGAAAAAATAATACGTCCCGTTTTCCAGTATCTGTCACGTAGTTGCCAATCTGGCATAGATTCCGTGCGTTCGTTGTCATGGTCCGAAATGCGCGACCTACTGATGTTTGCGCGCCGCCGCCTGCGTGAAGAAAGTCTGCCGCAGGTGGCCGGTAGCCTGACTTTTACCACTGTGTTCGCGCTGGTGCCGCTGCTGACCATCGCGCTGGCGATCTTCACCACCTTCCCGATGTTTAATACCTTCCGCGCTTCGCTGGAAGCGTATTTCGTCCAGAGTGTGATGCCGAAGTCGATTTCGAGCACGATTCTTAATTACCTGACCATGTTCGCCTCCAAAGCGACCCGCCTGTCGGCAGTCGGTGCGGTAGCGCTGATTCTGACCTCGGTGGCAATGATGGGACAGATCGAGCGGGTGTTTAACCGCATCTGGCGGGTGCGCGATGAGCGTCGCTGGGCCAAACGTATTCTGGTCTACTGGGCCCTGATTACGCTGGGGCCCTTGTTAATTGGCGTCTCGCTGTCGCTATCCTCGCACGTGTTCGTGGCCACCAGCGACCTGATTGGGGATATTCCCGTCATCGGCGCGTTGATTTATGCGCTGCTGTCGCTGGTGCTGACCACGGTCACCTTCACCTTGCTGTACATGGCCGTGCCAAATCGTGACGTGGACTGGCAGGATGCCGCCTGGGGCGGGCTGGTGGCCGGTGTCGCTTTCGAGGTGGCCAAGCGTGGCTTTGCCGTGTTCATCACCCAGTTCCCGGCCTACTCCAAGATCTATGGCGCGCTGGCAGCGATGCCGCTGTTCCTGTTGTGGGTGTATGTGTCGTGGATGATTACCCTGTTCGGCGCCTTGCTGGTGGCGGCGCTGCCGGTTGTGAAATATGAGCGCTGGTGGCATGAAGCGCAGCCGGGTGGCGAGTTTGTCGACGCCATGGCGATCCTGCGGGTGCTGGCGGTGGCGGCGACTTGCGGCGATTCGGCGCTGGTCAGCGCTGGTGCGATCCGCGCCCGTACCCGTCTCGGCTTCGACGAGATGGATATTCTGCTGGAACGCATGGCGGCCGAGGGCTGGGTAGGGCGGGTCAAGATCGATACGCCTGCGCGGGTGCAGTGGGGCAAGCGCGTCAGCGATGGCGGCGATCACTGGGTGTTGCTGGCCAATCTGCAGAAGCTGTCGCTGGCCGAGGTATACCGCCACTTCGTGTTCGCCGGTATGGCGATCAATGCCGGTGTCATTAACGATAGCGAAGACGAGCGCGATATCCGCGCCGCGCGCGACGCGGCGCAGCTGGCACGATGCGTGGAAAGTGCCGTCGAAGCGGGTCTGGGCAAAACACTGGCCGAGCATTTCGGCCCGCTTGAGTCCTGATTTGTCGCTGCGTTGAGTGAAACTTTGGCGCAAATTTTGTGATCCTGAGCGCAGGTGGTGTGCGCGTCCCAACTGCATGTTCTGCTTCGTTCTATTTATTTTTCTATTTCCTTCTATTTCTCTCTATTTTTCCTGCTTTGTGGTGTTCGCGGAATCTTCTCGCGCCTATCCGCTCTAAATAGTACAAAGCAGAAGGAAATAGAAGAAAAAATAGGAGGAAGCGAACATGTAAGCGTGGGCGAGTGTCCCTATCGAGAGTTGCCAGCTGCAACGGTTGATCGAACAACTCGGGCGCTGTGGCGGCGCAGCCGATCTGAAACAGGCGCTGGCGGACGCTATCGAGCTCTGGCTGGCCGAACAAAGTAAGCTGCGCATTGGTGGCAATCCATGCGCCGTGCACGGCTATCAATGGAAAACCGTGTTTTTGCCGGATGTCACCCTGTTACGCACCGTGAGTTATCACGACGAGCAGTGTGCCCGCGTGCAGGGTAACGAAATTATCTTTAACGGACGGATCGTCACGCCCAACCAGTTAGCGCACTGGGCTGGTCGGGGTACGCGTAACGCATGGAACGACATCAGTGCCGCCCGGGTGCGGCCCTCGCTGTGTCGTCGCATCAAGTGCTGGCAAAACCGAACAGAGCATCGAGCACGCCATCGGGCTGCTCGCTCATCAGCGAGTGGCCGCTATCGAGCATCACCAGCTTGCCATGACTGATGCAGCTGGTCAGCAAGCGGGTTGATTTGGGCGGCGTCATACTGTCACGCGTGCCACACACGAACAGCGTAGGGCATTGCACGGCGCGGGCGGCGACCTCGCCATTGGCGTAACTGTTGCAGGCGCTGAAATCCGTATAGAACACCTGCCGCGGATTGATCTGCGTGATGCGCTGCATCAGGCGCCGTGCCACGCCCAGCGTGCTGAATCCCGGGTTGGCCGAGCGCCCGAACGGGCTGGCGTGCGACCAGATGTTGACCATGTCGATGGCGCGCGCTTCGTTATCGCGTGCCGTTTCCAGCAGGGCCGGTGCGACTGGCATCGGGTAGGTGCTTCCCACCAGACCCAGATGACTGACCCGCCCGGGCGCCTGAAAGCTCGCCTCCAGCGCAATCAGTGAACCCATGCTATGGCCGAACAGCGCCGCGCGCTGCACCCCGGCCGCATCGAGCAGATGCAGCAACCATTGCGCCAGCGCTTCCACGCTGTCCAGCGCGGGGCCAGTGCTACGGCCATGGCCGGGCAGGTCGACGGCTAGCACGCTGTAGCCGTGATGGGCAAAATAACGGCTTTGCAGCGCCCACACCGAGTGGTCATTCTGCGCGCCATGAATGAACACGACGGACGGCAGACTGGCATCGAAGACCTTACCGCCGCTGTAGCAGTAGGCGGGCACGCTTTGAACGATGAGCTCCATCTCAGGCTCCTTTCTGCG
>JAIELO010000069.1 GCA_019752915.1 Burkholderiaceae bacterium | reverse complement strand
GGCTGACCACCGGTCGCTTCAATGAGCAATTCGAGCAGCAGCTGGCGCGCCTGATCGGTGTGCCGCACCTGATCACCGTCAACTCCGGCTCCTCGGCCAATCTGGTCGCCTTCAACACCCTCACCTCGCCCAAGCTGGGCGCGCGTGCCATCCAGCCCGGCGATGAAGTGATCGGGGTGGCGGCCGGCTTCCCGACCACGGTCAATCCGATTCTGCAATTTGGCGCCGTGCCGGTCTTCGTGGACGTGGAAATCGGCACCTACAACATCGACGTCAGCCAGCTGGAAGCGGCGATCACGCCGAAAACCAAGGCCATCATGCTGGCCCACACGCTGGGCAATCCCTTCAATCTGGAAGTGGTCACGGCGCTGTGCAAGAAATACCAGCTCTGGCTGGTTGAGGATTGCTGCGATGCGCTCGGTGCCACCTATGACGGCAAGATGGTCGGTACCTTTGGTGACATCGGCACCATGTCCTTCTATCCGGCCCACCACATCACCATGGGCGAAGGCGGCGCGGTGTTTACCAAGCATGCCGAGCTGAAAATGATCGCCGAGTCGTTCCGTGACTGGGGCCGTGACTGCTATTGCGCACCGGGCAAAGACAATACCTGCGGCAAGCGCTTCTGCCAGAAACTGGGCACCTTACCGGACGGTTACGACCACAAATACACCTATAGCCACCTGGGCTATAACCTGAAGATCACCGATATGCAGGCCGCCTGCGGGCTGGCCCAGCTCGAGCGTGCGCCCGGATTTATTCAGGCGCGCAAGGACAACTTCGCCTATCTGCACGAGCGCCTGCAATCGTGCGCGGAATTCCTCGAGCTGCCGCAGGCCACGCCCAACAGCGATCCGTCCTGGTTCGGCTTCCCGCTGACGCTGACGGCGGCAGCCAATACCAGCCGGGTCGACCTGCTGACCTATCTGGACCAGCATAAAATCGGTACCCGTTTGCTGTTTGCCGGTAACCTGACCCGCCAGCCGTATATGATCGGCCGCAACTACCGTGTCGTCGGCGAGCTGCGCAACACCGAGCGGGTCATGCACGATACCTTCTGGATCGGTGTCTATCCGGGCCTGAGCCGCGAGATGCTGGACTTCACGGCCACCAAGCTCGAGCAGTTCTTTGGTGTCAACTTCGATTAAGACCATGCAGCCCGCCGCGACCTACGCCCGCGCGCGCATGGAGGCAATCGCCAACACGCTGCCGCCCAACGCGCGCCTGCTGGTACAGGTCGGTGCCGGTGACGGTGCGCTGGCGCGCCACTATCACAGCATTTACCCGACCACCTCCTTCGTCGTGGTCGAGTCCGATCCCGCCGCGGCACGGCGCGCACTGCGCTTTGCCGATCGCGTGATTCAGGTCGCGCTCGATCAGGCCGATGCCTCGCTGTTCCGCCACCTGCAATGGGCCGATGGCTGGCTATTCGACCTGACACTGGCCGACTTGCAACAGCCCGCACAGGTGCTGGCGGCGATCCGCGCCGTGATCCAGTACGATGCCTGCCTGCTGGTCTGCGTGCCCGATCCCGGCGACGAACTGGCGGCGCTGAACCAGCTGTTTGCCGAGGCCGGCTTCCGCCTGAGCAACAGCTTCGAATTCAGCCCGGGCGTGGGCGCCGCGCCCGACCACTATCTAATCAAGGCTATGCCCGCCGGATGAAACCTCTGTACTACTGCATCGCGCACGCGCCTTTCGCCTGGAGCATCCCGGAATTCATTACCATGCTGGGCTCGGGCGACTATGTGCCCGACACCGGCCTGGCCATGAGCCAGCTGTTGTCACCCGAGCGCGCCAGCAGCAACCGCCACCTTGGCGAATATCTGGCGCTATTCCAGATCCGGCGCATGCTCGAAGCGAGCGGCGCAGAAGGCTTTGTCGGGGTGTGCCACTACCGCCGCTTTGCCCTGACCCAGCCCTTCGGCCACCTGCGCGGCTTCAACTACTGGGCCCATCCGAGTGATTTCTCGCGGGTCAGCCTCGAACATTTCATCGGTGATGGCCAGACCCCGATCGTGCCGATCGCCACGGTCTTCCCCGGCAGTGTGCTGCAACAATACAATGCCGTCGCCGTGACGCGCGACCTGCTGCTGTACTTTGGCGATGCCATCGATTGCGGCGTGATTACCGATCAGGAAGCCAGTGACTTCCTCAGCGGCAATGTGTTCATTCCCTGTCCGACCGTCGCCTATCTGCCAGTCCCCTGGCTGATCGCCATTGCCCACGACCTGGAACTGGTTATGGCCCGTCATTACCGTCACCACTACCTGCACCGTCAGGGCCATCTGGCACGCAGCATGGCATTCTGCTGTGAACGCCTGCAAGCCCTGCTGCTGGCCCGCCACATCGCAGCGTGGGGTGCCGACAAGGTCATTTCAACGCCCACCGTGCTGCTCGACGCCCGCTTCGCTCCCACTTAAACCGGCCCACTATGCGTATTCTGACCACCGCCATCCCCGGCGTTCTGCACCTGATCCCCGAGCTGCGCAGCGATGCCCGCGGCAGCTTTATCAAGACCTTCCGCGCCGACCTGTTCCGGCAGCACGGCATGGCCACCGAGTTTGCCGAGGAATACCATTCACTCTCGCACCGCAATGTGCTGCGTGGCCTGCATTTCCAGTTGCCGCCCCATGGCCACGATAAGCTGGTGTACTGCGTGCATGGCGCGGTGCAGGATGTGGCACTCGACTTGCGGCGCGGTTCGCCCACCTACGGCCAGCACCTGACGCTGGAATTGAGCGCCAGCAACGGCCATATGCTCTACCTGCCGGCCGGACTCGCTCATGGCTTCTGCACGCTGGGCGAGAGTGCCGTCATGCAGTACAAGGTCACCAGTGCCTATGCGCCGCAACATGACAGCGGCATCCGCTGGGACTCGGCCGGCATTGCCTGGCCACTCGACGCGCCTCTGCTGTCGGAGCGCGATCAGGGCTTTGCCACCCTGGCGCAATTCGATTCGCCGTTTGTTTTTGCGGAGCAGCCATGAGCGGCCGTTGTGCCCTAGTGACCGGCGCCAGCGGTTTTATCGGTTCCCGACTGGCGCAGCGACTGCTGGAGCAGGGCTGGGAAGTGCACCTGCTACTGCGTCCCGACTCGGCCACGGAAGCCTTGCCGGCGCAAGGTCCGCAGCTGCACTGGCATCGCCACGATGGCAGTAGCGCACAATTGGTCGAGATCATGCGCCGTGCCGCACCGCAGGCGGTATTCCACCTCGCGTCGCTGTTTCTGGCCCAGCATCAGGTGGCGGATGTCGAACGCCTGATACAGTCCAACCTGCTCTTTACCACCCAGCTGGCTGAAGCGATGGCCCAGTGCGAGGTGCGGCTACTGCTCAATACCGGTACCGCCTGGGAACACTATGAAAATGGTGCGCACAACCCGGTCTGCCTGTACGCTGCCACCAAAAGCGCGGCCACCGCGCTGCTGCAGTATTACAGCGCCTGTCACGGGCTACGCGTCGCAACACTGAAGCTATTCGATACCTATGGCCCCGGCGATACCCGGCCTAAATTGCTCAACTTGCTCAAGCGCACCAGCCTCGAGGGCAGCCGGCTCGCCATGTCCCCCGGCGAACAATTAATCGATCTGGTGTACATCGATGACGTGCTCGATGCCTATCTGTGTGCATGGCAGCAACTGGTCGACGGTGCCCAGCACGCCCCCATGGCAGAGTTCGGGATTGCCAGCGGCAGCCCGCTCTCGCTGCGCCAGCTGGCCGGTCTGTACAGTCAGGTGAGCGGCCTGCCGCTGGCAATCGAGTGGGGGGGCCGCCCCTACCGTCCGCGCGAAGTGATGGTGCCGTGGAACAGCTACCCGCGACTGCCCGGATGGCAGCCGCGCGTCAGTCTGGCCGAGGGGCTGGCACGCTTCCACCATAGCTGAACGGCGCGCACCTGCGCCACGGCTTGATCTTGACGCAGGCCTTTGCTTCAAGCATGATCGGGCAGCCCTGATGGCATCCACCCGGGCACTCTAACCAGCGGAGACAGCGATGAATATCAACGGAAAAACCGTGACCTTGCGGGCACCAGCAGAGAGTGACGCCCCGCTATTACATCAGTGGAGCAATGATCCGGAAATCTGGAAGATGCTGGGAGGCTGGCATTTCCCGTTCTCGCAACGCTCGACCGACGACTGGATCCGCAGCCGCAAAGATAACAACCTGACCGACCATGTGTTTTGCATCGACACCGAGGAACACGGGTTGATCGGCACGGCCAATCTCATCGACATCGACTGGAAAAATAAAACTGCCTTCCACGGCATGATGATCGGTCGCGAAGATATCCGCGGCAAAGGCTATGCACTCGATGCCCTGTTCGCCATCATGCGCTACGCCTTCATGGAACTGGGACTGAACCGCCTCGACGGCGACATGATCGCCTACAACGAACGCTCGATTAAGTTTTATATCGAAAAAGGCGGCTGGAAACACGAGGGGGTCCGGCGCAACTGGCACTTCCGCGATGGCCAGTACCACGACAAAGTCATCGTGGGCGTGACCCGCGACGATTATCTGGAAAAACTGGCCCAGAATAATTACTGGAATATCTGAGCCGGCCTGGACTAGGCACTGACCGGCTTTTCCCCGCCTGTTCGGCCATTTGCCCGCGCAGCGTTCATGCCATGATACGTTGACAGTCCAGTAGTGGCCGCGTAAATTTGCATGAAGGCAAGACGCGCCAGCATCGGTATGGCAGATGGCCTGCAACGTGGTTCGGGATCAAGCGCAATGAGCACAAAAAAAGAAATTTACATTACCCAGCCCGCGCTACCGCCGCTGGAAGACTTCATCCCCTATTTGCAGCAGATCTGGGACAGCCGGGTGCTGACCAATGGCGGCCCGTTTCACCAGCAACTCGAAGCCAAACTGTGCGAGTATCTGGGCGTCGAGCATATCTCCCTGTTCAGCAACGGCACGCTGGCACTGGTCACGGCGCTGCAGGCACTGCGCATCACCGGCGAGGTCATCACCACCCCGTATTCGTTTGTCGCGACCGCCCATTCGCTGCTGTGGAACGGCATCAAGCCGGTGTTCGTCGATATCGATCCGCACACCCTGAATATGGATCCGGCGCGCATCGAAGCGGCCATCACCCCGCAAACCACGGCCATCATGCCGGTGCACTGCTACGGCACACCCTGCGACGTCGACGCAATCCAGCGCATTGCCGACAACTATAATCTGCGCGTTATCTATGACGCGGCGCATGCCTTCGCGGTGCGCCACCAGGGCGGTAGCCTGCTGCGCTTCGGCGACCTCTCGGTGCTCAGCTTCCATGCCACCAAAGTGTTCAATACCTTCGAGGGCGGCGCCATCATCAGCCCGGATGCCAAGACCAAGCTGCGCATCGACCGCCTGAAAAATTTCGGTTTTGTCGATGAAGTGACGGTGGTCGCACCGGGCATCAACGCCAAGATGAGCGAAATCAATGCCGCCTTCGGTCTGCTGCAATTGCAGAACATCGATGACGCGCTGGCGCAGCGCCAGGCCATCGATACGCGTTACCGCCAGCTCTTGCAGAACATCCCGGGCATCCGCTGCGTCGAAACCGGCCATGCCGGCCAGCCCAATTATTCGTATTTTCCGATCCTGATCGAGGATCACTATCCCTGCTCGCGCGACGCCATCTACCAGCGCCTGCGTGAGCAACAGATTTTTGCGCGGCGCTATTTCTACCCGCTCATTTCGGAATTCCCCATGTACCGCGGGATTGCCTCGGCCCATGCCGACAATCTCCCCGTGGCGAGCCATATCGCCCAGCGCATCCTGTGCCTGCCTATCTATCCCGGCCTGCAGCCGGAGCAGCAGGCCATGATCGTTGACGTGCTGGCCCGGGCGTGAAGGCAGCGCGTCCCATGCACCGTCACCGCCAGGTCCGGAG
>JAIELO010000395.1 GCA_019752915.1 Burkholderiaceae bacterium | reverse complement strand
CATCCGCAACTGGCTTCGGATCCCGCCAGCGGGCGTCGGCAGGCCTTGCAGGCTTGCCGTGCGCTGCGCCGCAAATTCCTGCCGCCACGGGGGCCGCAGGTCAGCCGCATCATACGGGCGGCGCAGGACATCAATCGACAACTGGCGCAGGCCGCCGCTGCGCCAACAGGGCAGCCACCGCTGGCGGCGCCCGTCTCATCTCAGGGAGTAGTAAGCATGAATGCAAGGGAAGCAATTAACATCGATGGTCAACAGTATGCGCTGGCCGGTCTGTCGGACCAGGCACGCCAGCAATTGCAGATGCTGCAGCTGTGCGAAGAGCGGGTCAGAGAATTACAGCGTGATCTGGCGATCACCCAGACCGCCAGAAATGCCTATGCGCAGGCGTTGAAGACCTTATTACCGCAGACCTGACGAGGGCGTCGTACTGTCCAGCTTCTTGCCGAACAAGAAATACTCGGGGTGGCGCCGTATCATCTCGCTCGTCTCTGGCGAGAGCAGGGGATTCGGCAGCACGAAGATGCGGCGGTTTTTCATGTTCTTGGAGAGCAAAGTCTTGCTCCAGCGCTTCTCGAACATCGCGTCGAAGCTGCCATCGCTGATCATGCGCTGCAAGCCCGCTTCCAGCCGGCGCGCCAGCTCGACCTTTTGCGGCGCGACGAAAAAGAATACCGGTGCCGGGTAGGAGAGCGCCAGACTCGGCTCCACCATCAAATTCAGATCGGCATGCTTGCCTAATTCATCGTCGACTTCATTCACGCCAAGCGGGATGGCATCGAAACGCTGCGCCTGCAGCATTGAATACAGGGTGTCATAGGTGGACGAGGTCACCGTATTGAGCCCGGCGGCCTTCTGGATGGTGGTGTCCGGCCAGTCGTGCCCCTGTCCCAGCTTGAAATTACGCCGCAAATCGTCCAGCGTACGCACGTTTGCAAAACGGCTGGCGGAATCGGGTCGGATCACCAGCAAGCGATTCCCCAGCAAGCCTTTCAGCAGTGGAATGCGGATCACCTGCACACCCTGCTCACGGGCCTGCGAAGTCATACTCCAGTAAATATCGAGCCGCTGGTTGCTGCGCAACTGCATAAAGGCGCGATCCTGCGTCATATGGGTTTCCAGCCAGTGGAATCGATCAGGTGTTGGTCCCGGCGCCTTGGTCAGCGCTGCCCGCATCAGTTCGACAATATACGGCGCCCACGGTTCGCGGTCGTTTGAGCGCGGCAGGTAAATGTCTTCGGCGTACACCCGCGTCGTATGACACAGCAGCAGCGTGCAGAGCAGAAGCAGGCAGAGTCGGTGCATACGTCGGTTCCGGATCAGTGGCTCAGGGCGTGCTCAGCCCGAGCATGGGTTTCTCGCGTTGCCGATAAAAAGCGCTCAGCTGCTCGCCGTAGCGCTGCCGGCTATCATTGCCCAGCCAGCGCTCGGCTGTCTGGCGCAGCATCTGGGCACCTTCGCGGGTGCCCAGAATGGCATCGATTTTACTGGCCGCGGCCTTGCCCCAGGGCGTTTTCGGGCAGGCAAAGCCCATCGTTATGGGCGTGTTACTGCCGGCGATAGGGCGGGTTTGCAGATCGCGCAGCATGGGGTCGCGGCTTAGATAGTAGGCATGCACAAAATCGTAGTCGATGGTGTAGTCGGCGCGATTCAGTAGCAGGCGGGTAAAGATGTTTTCGCCGTAACTGCCGATCGGCGTCACTTCCAGTGTCACATGGTCGGGGCGCTGGCGCAGCGTGCGGTCGATGGCTGCGCCGAAACTACGCTTCTCACTGAGCAGTCCGCGTAGCTGCCGCTGTGTCAGCAGGGTCGCCAGCTCTACTTCGTGGCGCGCATTGAGCGGCAGGGCGCTGGCGGCATCGCGGCGAAAGATCAGCAGTGGTGGTGGCAGTAGGCTGGCCGGGACGATATACGCCTTTTCCAGCCGTTGCGGCGTGATCAGGGTGAAGCTGTAGCAGGCCGGCTGCCCCGCTTCCAGCAAAGTCCAGCTACGTTTCAGGTTGGCATACACGACGCGGTGCTCGGCTTCCGGCCAGCGCGCCCGCAGGAAGGCAATCTGCTGGTCGCTCATGCCGTCGCTGGGGCGTCCGTCGACGCGGATCGAGGCTGGCGGCAGATCGGGCACCAGCCACGTCATGACGTTCTGCGCCCCGGCCATGACAGGCAGCAGGAGAGGCAGGGCAAGGCAGAGCGTGCGCATGGCGATCGGTGACTTTATGAATGCTATCGTTGGTATTGATTGTCATGCTGGAAATCACTGTGGTGCAATGAAATTTTTCAAAATCAACGTTGGACGTTGCCTTCATGCCTAGATTGGTGCAGTTTCGTACTATAAACGCACGGTTTTGCGCAATTCCGGTAGACGGAAATCTTGTGCGTGGGTATTCTGAAACCTATTTCTGGCCAAAAGGGATTGCCATACTTGTTGTTATGGAAATCGTCGCACCCCGATATGGGCGGCGGCGTGACAGACTGGTGGTGTAACACTTGCTAGGCCGCAATCAGGAATGGAAAGATGAGGTCGTCCGCTTGTCGAGCGTTGTGGTCTTGTTCCGTCTCTCAATGGACCAGGAAAAAGAGCTGTCATCTTTTGTAGAAAATGAATAGAGGTAGAACATGGTTGGGGAAAATAAGGATGTTGTGTACGGGACCGAAGACTTGTTGATGAGTCTGTGTAACTCGGTTACCCGTGTTCTGAACGTCGCTACCCAGAGCAAAGTGAATTACTCGGGCATGGTGCAACGGATTACCAAAATCGGTCTGAAGCCTGATATTGGCTGTTTCGTCCTGTTCGATGGTGGTTTTACCGGACTGGTGGTACTGAACTTCGCCGCCGACACGGCGATGGAAATTTATGAGCGCTACATGCTGCACATGGGCATGCCAAAGTCGGAACTGGCCAGTTCGCACACCTCGGATGAAGTGTCGAACATCATGGGCGAACTGATGAACCAGATCGTCGGCGACTTTACCGGCAAGGTGCGGCGCGAACTGCAAACCAATATTACCCAGAACCAGCCGAAAATGCTGGTGCTGAACAAGCAGGTGATGCTCAGTGTGGATACGCCACTGGATCGCCCGGAAATGCGCCGTGTGACCTTCTACACGGAAAAGAGCAATATCTTCTATCTGGAACTGGCGATAGACCGTACCGAGTTCATCCGCCTGCACGATTTCGACTCCAGCGAAGTGTCCGATCCGGACGCGCTGATGGAGCAGGAACGTGACAATCACGCGGCCAGTCAGGGTGGCGGCAGCGCCTCCCGCTCGGACGAAGATGCAATCAACGACGAGTTACTGCGCTCTTTAGGCATGTAACACCGCGTTTCTTCCTGAAACACGCAAGCAGCTGTGGCTTTTCTGTCACAGCTGCTTTTTTTATATCAGTCTATCGCGCGCTATTTTTGCGCCGTCTCGCCGCCTGTCGCCCGCGATTATTCCGTGCCGGTGCAGGGCGCGCCAAATTTCTAACAGTAAATACCGATCCGGTTATATTGCGCTTGCAATACATGGTATCAATGAAAGAAAATACTGCCCTTTCGCAAGCCGGTGCATTCTAAGCATCATTGCGCGGTCTTGCCGCCGCTTGCGCAGCCACGGTCACGTCAGATGACCGGACAGAAATCACTATAAAGAGAGAACAGGAGACACTGTTTTTAACTCTTTGTCACACCACCAATCGGGAAATTGAATGATCAAACTGTCGAAGATGCACAAGCGCCTGCTGGCGCTGAGCGCCGTCATGCCTATCGGTTCCGCGCTGGCGCAAAGCGCCACCGAACCTCAGCTGGAAACCGTGACCGTGACGGCACAGCGCCGTACCGAAAACATCAAGGATGTGCCGGTTTCCGTGACCCTGCTGAAAGATGAAAAACTGGACGTACTGCTGTCCGGTGGCCAGGATATCCGTCTGCTGGCCGGTAAAGTGCCATCGCTGAACGTCGAGTCGTCCAACGGCCGTACCTTCCCGCGCTTCTACATCCGCGGCTATGGCAATACCGACTTCAGCACCTTCGCCTCGCAACCGGTATCGCTGGTGTATGACGACGTGGTGCAGGAAAACGGCATTCTGAAAGGTTTCCCGATTTTCGACGTGGCTGGCGTGGAAGTGCTGCGTGGCCCGCAAGGCACCCTGTTCGGCCGCAATACCCCGGCTGGCGTGGTCAAGTTTGAATCGGAAAAACCGAACACCAAGAAAGTCGAAGGCTATTACAACCTGTCGTGGGCCACCCACAACACGGTCAATGCCGAAGGCGCGGTCAACGTGCCACTGTCGAGCGAATGGGCGATGCGTGCTTCGACCCTGCGTCAGCACCGCGACAACTTCGTCGACAACACCTTCACCAAGCAGAACGACGTGCTGGAAGGCTACAACGAACACGCCGAGCGCGTGCAGTTCCTGTACACCCCGAACACGACCTTCAACGCGCTGTTCAATGTGCACTCGCGTACCACCGACGGCAGCGCCCGTCTGTTCCGCGCCAACATCATCAAGAAGGGCAGCAATGACTTCGCCGATGGTTACGATTTCACCAAGATTAACACCAACGGTCTGAATCAGCAGCACCTGAGCACCAACGGTGCGAACGCCCGTCTGAGCTGGGATCTGGGTAGCGTCAAGCTGTTCTCGGTCACCGGTTACGAAGGCGTGGATGACTACTACAGCCGTGGCGACATCGATGGCGGTACGCCAACCGGTCCGGGCTTCATTCCCTTCCAGGTTCAGACCGGTGGAGGCCTGAGCTGGCTGCACCAGTACAGCCAGGAATTCCGTGCTGAATCGAAGAACGCTGGTCCGCTGAACTGGCAGACGGGCGTGTACTACTTCAAGGAAAGCGCCGAAGGCTATAGCAACAACTTCGACAGCAACACCCAGCTGCAAACCTCGCATCTGCAGAGCCATCAGAACAACACCGCCTCGGCAGTGTTCGGCTCGCTGACCTATGATCTGTCGGAGAGCGTGATCCTGCGCGGCGGCCTGCGCTACACCCACGACAAGAAAGACTTCCGCACTGTGGAAGCGGTCAACGTGACCCAGATCGGTCCGAAGTCGGTCGATGAGAGCAAGAACAAAGCTAACTGGGATCTGAGCGCCACCTACAAAGTGAGCAAAGACGTTAGCGCCTACGCCCGCGTGGCCACCGGCTTCCGTGCGCCAAGTATCGCCGCCGCGAGCGCATCGGTGCCGATCACCGTGGCCGATGCAGAAACCATCACCTCGTACGAAGCTGGTGTGAAGGCTGACCTGTTCAACCGTCGCGCCCGCGCTTCGCTGAGCGTGTACAACTACGACGTAAAAAACCAGCAGCTGACCGTGGTGGGTGGTAACTCCAACGTCACCAAGCTGATCAACGCTGCCAAGACGGCTGGTCGCGGTCTGGAAGCGGACTTCGAAGCCTTCATCACGCCAGACTTCAAAGTCAGCGCAGGCGGTTCGTACAACTTCACCGAAATCAAGGATGCCTCCCTGTCCGTGGCCAAGTGCGGTTCGTGCACCATCACCGACCCGCTCAACGCTGCTGGTCGTGTGAGCATCGACGGCAACCCGCTGCCACAGGCACCGAAAGTGATCCTGAACGCCACCGCCCGCTACAACTGGGCACTGGCTGACGGCAACCTGTTCGTGCTGACCGACTGGTCGTATCGCAGCAAGATTAACTTCTTCCTGTACGAAGCCAAGGAGTTCACCGGCAAGCCGCTGGTCGAAGGTGGCGTACGCGTCGGTTACAACTGGGCTGGCGGCAAATACGAAGTGGCTGCTTACGCACGCAACATCACCAACACCGAGCGCATCATCGGCGCGATCGACTTCAACAACCTGACCGGTTTCGTCAACGAACCACGTCAGTTCGGTGTGCAGTTCAAGGGCGGCTTCTGATTTTTCAGAAAATGCCCAGCTAGCCT
>JAIELO010000406.1 GCA_019752915.1 Burkholderiaceae bacterium | reverse complement strand
GTGGCTTGCGGGAGACTAGTTGGGCGTGGAAATAGCCCGCGCAGCGCCGCTTGCCAGAGCATTTTAGCGCTGGCACGCAGCATGGCGCCCTGATAGCGCAGCAAGGCGTAGGGTATGCTGCGCGTCACTGGCGCGACCATCAGGGCAAGGCTTTCAGGATGGCCGCTACTAATGGCTGCGGCTGGTAGTTGAGGCGACGTGGTGTCAGCCCCAGACGCACCACCACCAGTTCGCGTGACGGCACGATGGCGATGCTCTGGCCATCATGGCCTTCCAGCCAGTAGGTGTCGGGCGGCAGATGGAAGGCGGCATCGGGATTGCGCTGATCGTCGTTGGCGGTGGCAGGGCCCCAGCGCCATAACTGGCCCTGAGCGTATTGTCCGCCGGAAGCGGGCGCCACTTGCTGCATCTGGCTGACAAAACCTTCCGGCAGCAGGCGCTTGCCGTCCCAGACGCCATCTTGCAGCAGGAACTGGCCGAAGCGCGCCCAGTCATACGCGCTGGCATACAGATAACTTGAACCGACCATATTGCCGCGCGCATCGGCTTCCAGTACCGCGCTGCGCATGCCGAGTGGCGCGAACAGGCGGCGCCGCGCCAGCGACAGCACCTCTGCACTAGTGGCCGCGCGCTCGCCGGCGGCCGCGCGCTGCCAGATGCGCGACAGCAGTACGGTGGTGCCGCTGGAATAATTCCAGGCGCTGCCCGGCTCGCGCAGCAGCGCTTTGGCGGCCGTGTAGCGCGCCATATCCGGCTCCAGATACAGCATGCGGGTCACATCGGAGACATCGCCATAGCCTTCGTTGTATTGCAGGCCGCTGCTCATCGCCATCAACTGGGACAGTGTGATGGCAGCACGCGGATCGCTGGCGTCGGGCCAGAAGCCGTTCTGCGTCATGGCCAGTTTGCCGTCAGCAATCTGGATGCCGATCAGGGCAGCAGTTACCGTCTTGGTCATCGACCAGCCCAGTAGCGGCGTTCGTTGGTCAAACCCCGCGCCAAAGATTTCGCCTACCAGCTTGCCCTTGTGCAGCACCACGACGGCGCGCATGCCGGGGCCGGTTAGCTGCGTTTGCGACAGCAGTGGGAAGGGTGGGAGTAATAAGGTACCTTCATCGCCGAGCGGGAAGCTGGCATCGACAGGCGCCGGCTTCAGCTCCGCTGGTGTGAACTGGTACTGGCGCGCGCGTTCGACGTCACCATCGGCCACCACGGCGCAACCGGTGCCGGGGCGGTACACGGCCAGCCCTTTACCAAACAAGCCGAGCAGATTGGCACGCACCGTCTGCTGTTCGCGGTCGACCTGCACGCGTAGCAGTTTCAGAACGGGATGGCCGGGCGCCTGCACATCGTCGGCCAGCACCGCCTGCGGGTCGCGGCCGGCGATAAAGACGTTGGAACACACCATCTTGGCGCCATAGTTGGCGCCGACGCGGATCAGTTCGGGCGGGTGCAGCATCAGTGCTAAGGTGCTGCCGCCGAGCACTAACAGGGTGGCGATGGCGCTGCGTTGGAGGAGCTTTGACATTGACAGGCTAGTCCGGAATGGCGCCGCCAGATTGCGCGGCAAAGTGAAATAAGCGGCGCAGGCGCCATGCCGCCCGCGTGATAGTGCGCCCGGCAAGGCAGACTGCGCTGGCGTCAGGAATCACAGGGCGTCATGATCGTTTCAGCCGCAATGATTATGCCCAAGTCCTGAATGCCTGCACAAGCATTAGCGGAAATGCTGACGTGAATGCTACACAAATGGCGGGTCTGCAAGTCACAGCAGCATCGTTTATGAATCCAGTGTTAGCGCCGGACGTGCTGGCAGGGCAAGGCGCTGGCGCCGCGTCAGGAAACTGAGGCTGACGCGCGGCGCGCAAAAAAAGAGCGGCCAGTGGCCGCTCTTGCGAGTGCTGTCGATGGTGTGTGGTGCGCAATTAATCCCAGTCGCCGCCGCCGCTGTCGCCGCCACTACCGCCGCTAGCGCCATCATCCCAGCCGCCGCTGACGCCGAAGTCGTTGCCGCCCATGTCGTCGCGGCGCAGCAGTTCGTCACGGCCCGGGTCATCGTAGACAATGTCGTTACGTGGCTGGCTGCTGCCGGTATCGTGGCTGCCGCCGCTGTCGTGGCTACCGCCGGTGAACTGGCGTGCCAGCGCTTCGCCGGCAACAATACCGGCACCGACTGCGGCACCGGTCGCCAGACCACCCATGATGCGCGAGCCCATGGTCGGGCCAGCTTGCGGCTGACCGTAACCGGGCTGGCCATAGCCCGGTTGCGGATAGCCTTGCTGTGGATAGGCAGCGCCCGGCGCGTAGCCGGGAGCAGCACCGGGACCCACGCCGCCCGGCGAGTACTGGCCGGACGACTGCAGGCCTTGCGCATCCTGATTGCGGCGTGCCATGAAGCGCGTCGCTAGCCAGATGAAGCCGAGCAGGCCAGCTCCCAGAATCAGCACGGTGCCCCAGGGGATGCCGCTGCTCTTGGGCGCGCCGTAATTGCTGTTGCTGTAATTGCTGTCACTGCGCGCCGGGGTCTGGGCGTAGCTGCTGCGCGGCTTCTGGCCTTCGACCAGCAAAGTGCGCAGCTTGCTCAGCGCTTTCGGGTCGACTTTGGGCAGCCCCGGAGCGAGGCGTTCGGCCACTGCCAGTTCGGCCTGTGCCTGAACGAACTTACCCTGTTTGGCGAGCAGTTCCGCTTCCACAAAGTGCGCGGTGGCGCTGTTCGGGTGGGCTTTCAGCACCTGATCCATCATGGCTTGCGCTTCCGTGTATTTGCCGGCCTCGGCAGCTACATAGACGTCGTGGATGGTCGGTTCCGCCGCGTATGCCGGCGCGGACAGTGCCAGCGCGCTGGCCATGGCGCAGGAAAGTAAAGTCGAACGTGCGAAAGATTTTGCCGTCATGTTAGTTCTCCAGTTAGCAATAGCCCTCAGTTGGTGGCAGTTTACGCCAATTTCAAGGCCTGTGTCGTGGCAATTGTGGCCGCTGGCGAGCCCAGTGCGGCGAGCACCGTGTCGGCAATCATATCGGCCGTGGCAGCGGACAGCGTCCAGCCCAGATGGCCATGGCCGGTGTTGTAGAACACGGTGGGGATTTTGCCCCGTCCGACGCGGGGCATCAGGTCCGGCATCATCGGGCGCAAGCCAGCCCACGGCGTGATGTTGCGGGTGCTGACGCCCGGGAAGCATTGCTGCACCCAGTCGACCAGCGGGGCAATGCGGTCGGCACGGATATCGCGGTTGTAACCATTGAATTCGGCGGTGCCGGCGACGCGGAAGCGGTCGGCGCCAAAGCGGCTGCTCACCAGTTTGGTGGCGTCGTCCAGCAGGCTGACATTGGGCGCGGCCGCGCGGCTGGCCTCGTCGTTCAGGTGCACGGTGATCGAATAGCCTTTGACAGGATAGACGTTGACCCGGTCGCCCAGCGTTGCTGCCAGCGCGCGACTGGCGACGCCGGCGCACACCACCACGGCATCATAATGTTCGCTGCTGCTACGGCCTTCGTGTTCGATGCGGATGGTGGCGCCGTTGCCATCGGCCTGTACGGCGCTGATCTGCTGGTCGTAGCGCAGCGTCACACCCAGACGGCTGGCTGCCTGCGCCAGCCCGGTGGTGAATTTGTGGATGTCGCCGCTGCTGTCGCTGTCGGTGTAATAGCCGCCATAGTACTGTCCGGCCAGCGTCGGCTCGATGGCGCGCATTTCGTCGGGCGTGACGGCGCGGCGCGGCAGTCCGCCCTGTGCCAGCAAACGGCTGACGGCACCAGCATGCTCGAAGCCGGCCTTGTCGCGGTAGATGTGCAGGATGCCTTGCCGCTTCAGGTCGAACGCGATACCTTCCTGTTCGGCCCAGCTAAACAGGTGCTGGCGCGCTGCCACCGCCTGTTTTGCCGTGGCGATGGTGTTGGCTTCGTAGCGGGGAATGGCGGCGATGAATTCGCCAAACCATGACAGTTTGTGCCAGCTTGGTTTCGGGTTGACCAGCAGCGGTGCGTCGCTCTTCAGCATCCATTTCAAGCCCTTCAGAATGGTGCTGGTATGGTTCCAGACTTCCGCGTTCGAGGCCGATAGCTGGCCGCCGTTGGCATACGAGGTTTCCATGGCGGCGTAGCGGTGACGTTCCAGTACGGTGACTTTGAAGCCGCGACGGGCTAGGGCGTAAGCGGTGGTCACGCCGGTAATGCCGGCGCCGATGATGGCGATACTTTTCATGCTGAACTCCAGACACGTCAAAGGGTAGGATCGACACGCAACATGCGGATCGACACCCCCTCTGTTCGGGACCTGAGAGATTCACAACGGCCACGGATAGCGACGTCGCTTGCTCCTTCGGTGCAGCGGGCGACGGCTAGCCCGGCTGCTCTTCAGAGTTTGAAATGCGGTATCGGTCCTTTTGCCTGAGAGTTTCCGGGGCGGTTGCTCCTTCGGCGCTGTAGGAAGACGGGTTCGCTACAGGCTCTCCCGATACGGCCTTGGCTTTTGGCCAGCTTGCAAAGAGCGTAGCTTACAATAAAAACCGGCGCTGCACCAGCACTGCTGTGTTACATGGCGCTTCAGGCGCGCACGCCCTGATCGTCGTGGCTGAGCACCAGCGGCATGGCGCGCGCCCAGCGGTTGGACGACAGCGAGAACGATAGCGCATGCACCTGGTGGTACCAGCCGGCCGGGATGTACAGTAGCTCGCCGGCTTCGACCAGGCACTCGATCAGGCTAGCCTGACGCGCCAGCGGGTAGCGCTGGTAGTCGGGTGCTTCGGCATCGAACGGTGAACCGATCAGGATCTCGTTGGCGGGCTTCGGATACAGGTAGGGTTCGTGGTGGGGCGGCGCCAGCATGATGCGCTTGCGGCCCCAGATCTGCGCGAAGATATTGTCGTCGTAGTCGGCGTGCAGCGGGGTGATGGTGCCGGCCGGGCCGATCCAGAAACGCGGCGGCCCCATTTTGTCGAAGTAGACCGGCCAGTGGCACAGCCGGTTCAATTCGCGCAGTTCCAGATTGCCCAGATACGGCGGCAGCGCGTAGTCGCCCGCATCGATCAGGTCCAGATACTCGCCCATGCGCATGTCGGCCATGGCGCGATCGGGCGCAAAGGCGGTGTTGATGTAATCGCCGACGCGGGCGCGCACCGGCATCTGGCTGTATTGGTCGCGCAGTACTTGCTGCGTGAGCTGGCAAAGTGGCCAGCGACTCACCAGTCCGGTCATCAGAAACGGTTGTCCCTGTGCGGCCAGTGCGCGGAACTGCGCCGCATCGAGCACGCCATGACGCGGTACGGCGCTGATCGTGGGCAGCACGCTGGTGGCGCGCTGGACGGCGGCGCGCATCGCTTCGATCGAGCTCACGCCGCGTACTGCAGCATCGCGCTGGCCGCGCGCCAGCTGGCGCGCGGCCGCCGTTTCCGGCGCGGCCGCTTCGGCTTCCAGCACGCGCGGCGGCAGGCGATCAAGTTCGGGGAGGGCTGGTTTTTCCTGCATACTCATTCAACGGTGAAGACGCCGCACGGGCCGCGAGCCTTAGCCCGGGCAGCGCTGCGGCGGGAGAACCTCAAGTTAAGCGCTGGCGCGGGCGCCGGCGATGTAGCGATCGACCACGGTCGGCAGCACCGTCAGTGGTACGCCGCAGCTCTTGACCAGCGCATCGTTGAAACTGGCCAGATCGAAGCGGCTGCCCAGTGCTGTGCGGGCGCGTTCGCGCTGGCGCAGGATTTCGTTGTGGCCCATCTTGTAGCCGCATGCCTGGCCCGGCGACACCGTGTAGCGGTCGATCTCGCTGGTCATCGCCAGCACGCCGCGGCCGGTGTTCTCGACCAGGAAGTTGATCGCCTGCTGGCGGGTCCACTTCATCGCGTGCATGCCGGTGTCCACCACCAGGCGGCAGGCGCGGAATTGCTGCGCCTGCAGGTAGCCGACCTGGCTGAACGGA
>JAIELO010000322.1 GCA_019752915.1 Burkholderiaceae bacterium | reverse complement strand
TTTCGCTGAGGCTGGCCGTGTCGGGCGCTGTTGTGGCGACAGCCTCGTCCAGCGCCTCCATATCGATGGCGGTATCGAGTTCCAGCGTCTGGATCGTGTCGTCGGTTTCGTCCTGCAGTGCGGCGGCAGCGCGCGAGTCAAGCGCATCCATCTTGGCGTCGAAAGCACTCGCTTCCGGCAGCGGCGTGGGGGCGGGCGTTGGTGCTGGCGCAGACTCGGCCTGCGAAGGCAGTTCTGTTGCAGGGGCAGGCGTCAGGTCGGCCGGAAGCTCGTCTGAAAAATCAGCTGACAGATCGGCTGACAGATCGGCCGCAGGCGCGTACTCGGGCGCTGGCTCCGGTGCGTGTGCCGGTGCAGGTGCAGGGGGAGTAGCAGGTGGTGCGGCGGGCAGCGGCGCTGCCGCAGGCGGTGCGAGCAGTGCCGCGTTGCCGTCAAAGACTTCGTTACAGGAGCCGCAACGTACTATGCCCCCACGTAATTTCAACTGGTCGTGAGCGACCCGAAATACCGTGTTGCAGTGGGGGCATTTAGTGGCGAGCGCCATTGCTGTGGTTAGCGTGCTGCGGGAACCACATCGCTGCCGAGGCGGCCGTGCAGCGCCACCCAGCCGTCCTGTTCGGCCCAGACACCCAGCTTGATGAAGGGTGCGTAGGCAGCGGCCACTTCTTCTGCCTGACGTGCCAGCACGCCGGACAGGATCAGGGCGCCACCGTCAGCGACCCGGCCGGACAGCATTGGTGCCATCAGTTTCAATGGGCTCGACAGAATATTGGCGACCACGATATCGAAACGCTGCGTGCTGTGCTGCGACGCGGCGAAGCTATCGGGCAGGAAGAATTCGATGTCGCACTGGTTGCGCTGGGCGTTGTCGGCGGCCGACTCGATCGCCTGCGGATCGATATCGACACCGACCACCGTACCGGCACCGACCTTTTTCGCGACCATGGCCAGAATCCCGGAACCGCAACCGTAATCGAGTACGGTTTTGCCGGGCGCCGGATGGGCTTCCAGCCATTCCATGCACAGGCGGGTGGTCGGGTGGCTGCCGGTACCGAAGGCCAGACCGGGGTCGAGCTCCAGAATCAGGGCGTTGGCATCCGGTGCTTCGTGCCAGCTTGGCACCACCCAGATGTTTTTGCCGATATGGATAGGCGCGAACTGCGACTGGGTCAGACGCACCCAGTCCTGCTCTTCCACCTTGCGGGTGGTGAAGCGGGGCAGGGTGCTCAGGCCGATCTGCGCGGCGGCAGCGCCGACGATCAGGGCCTGATCATCGTCCTCGTTGGTCAGGGCGACCACGCGGCTGTGATCCCAGGCCGCTTCGGTCGGTTCCATGCCCGGCTCGCCGAACAGCGGTTTTTCCGCGTCGGTGCCTTCGTCTGCGTCTTCCACGGACACTGACAGGGCGCCAACATCCATCAGCGCTTCCGACAGGGTTTCCGCGTGGTCGCGGGCGATTTCGATGACGATTTCAGTCCAGCTCATTATGGTTGTGCCTTGTTACTCAGACTCAGTTTGTGCAGATCCGGCATATCGGCCAGCTTCTGCTCCAGATAGTGAATATTGGTGCCGCCTTCGATGAAACGGGCATCAATCATCAGCTCGCGGTGCAGCGGGATGTTGGTCTGGATGCCTTCCACCACCATTTCCGACAGCGCGATCTGCATACGGCGGATCGCCTGTTCGCGGGTCGCGCCGTAGGTGATGACTTTACCGATCATCGAATCGTAGTGCGGTGGCACATAATACCCTGCATACGCGTGCGAGTCGACGCGTACGCCCGGGCCGCCCGGTACGTGCCATGATGTGATGCGCCCTGGCGACGGGGTGAACTTGAACGGGTCTTCGGCATTGATACGGCATTCCACGGCGTGACCGGACAGCATCACGTCGCGCTGGCGGAAGCGCAGCTTCTCGCCGGAAGCGATGCGGATCTGTTCCTGCACGATGTCGATGCCGGTGATCATTTCCGTGACCGGGTGTTCCACCTGCACGCGGGTATTCATTTCGATGAAGTAGAACTCGCCGTTTTCATACAGGAATTCGAAGGTACCGGCGCCGCGGTAGCCGATCTTGCGGCAGGCTTCGGCGCAACGGTCACCGATCTTCTCGATCAGTTTGCGTGGAATGCCCGGTGCTGGCGCTTCTTCCACGACTTTCTGGTGGCGGCGCTGCATCGAGCAGTCGCGTTCGCCCAGCCAGACGGCGTTCTTGTGTTCATCGGCGAGGATCTGGATTTCCACGTGACGCGGATTTTCCAGGTACTTCTCCATATAGACTTCCGGATTGCCGAAAGCGGTGCCCGCTTCGGTCTTGGTCATCGCCACGGCGTTGATCAATGCCGCCTCGGTATGCACCACGCGCATGCCGCGGCCACCGCCGCCGCCAGCCGCCTTGATGATGACCGGGTAGCCGACTTTGCGCGCAATTTGCACGATAGCCTTCGGATCGTCCGGCAACGCGCCGTCCGAACCTGGCACGCACGGGACGCCGGCCTTGATCATGGTTTGCTTGGCCGAGACCTTGTCGCCCATCAGGCGGATCGAGTCGGAGCGGGGGCCGATGAAGACGAAGCCGGATTTTTCCACGCGCTCGGCGAAGTCGGCGTTTTCCGACAGGAAGCCGTAGCCCGGGTGGATCGCTTCCGCGTCCGTCACTTCGGCGGCGCTGATGATGGCCGGCATGTTCAGGTAGCTGAGCGTCGAAGGCGCTGGGCCGATGCACACCGATTCATCCGCCAACTTCACGTATTTGGCGTCTTTGTCTGCTTCCGAGTGAACCACGACCGTCTTGATGCCCAGTTCGCGGCAAGCGCGCTGGATGCGGAGGGCAATTTCGCCACGGTTGGCGATGAGGATTTTTTCAAACATGATAGGTTCGCTATGTCTGTGAGTACCGGCCGCGCCGGTAACATCAGGTAGAGGAGGGAGGGCGGACCAGACTGGCCAACCCGCCACCGGTCGGGGCGGGCGACAGTCAGTCTTAGCCTATCACAAACAGCGGTTGGCCGAATTCGACCGGTTGGCCGTTTTCAACCAGAATCTGGGTAATGGTGCCGGATTTGTCGGCATCGATTTCGTTCAGCAGCTTCATCGCTTCGATGATGCACAGGGTATCGCCTTCTTTCACGACCGCGCCCACTTCCACGAAGGCTGGCGAGCCTGGCGCGGAGGAACGGTAGAAGGTACCGACCATCGGCGATTTGACCACATGGCCAGTTGGTTCAGCAGCGACAGCCACCACTGGCGCGGCAGCAGCGGCCGGGGCAGCAGCGGGGGCAGCGTGGTATTGCGGCATGCCTTGTGGCTGCATCATGACCATCTGATTTTGTGGCATGGCGGACGACTTGACGATGCGAACTTTGCTTTCGCCCTCGGTCACTTCGAGTTCGGCGATGTCCGATTCTGCGACCAAATCGATCAAGGTCTTCAGCTTGCGTAAATCCATGTAACCCCCAGGAATGTCTGTATTTAGTGTAATGAGCGATCTTGCCTTGTGGGCTAAATCACCGCGGTTGCGCGCAGATTGCGTAGGTTATCGCTTTTTAAGAACGAAGTCGATGGCAAACCGATATCCTTCGATACCCAGTCCGCAGATCGTACCCTGTGCGATCGCGCTAAGAAAAGAGTGGTGGCGGAACGCTTCGCGCTGGTAAATATTGGAAATATGTACCTCGACAAACGGTATCGCCACGCCCGCCAGAGCGTCGCGCAAGGCCACGCTGGTGTGGGTCAGTCCGCCCGGATTGATCACGATGCCATCCACGCCTTCGCTACGGGCAGCGTGGATGCGGTCGATCAGGGCGCCTTCGTGGTTGCTCTGAAAGCAAGACAGGCTGGCACCGGCCGCTGCAGCCTGTGCTTCGGCAGCGCGTTCGATGTCGGCCAGCGTCTGCACGCCGTAAACCTCAGGCTCGCGTGTTCCCAGTAAATTCAGGTTGGGACCGTTGAGCAGTAGAAGCTTTGTTGCCATGGATTCAGGACCGTTTTCCGCGAAAGTTCCGCATTTTGCCGCCAACTGCCGGCAATGGCAAGAGAAAAAAACTGGGGTCGTTTGTTATAGACTTGCTAAATCCTTGCGCAGCTCGTCAAATTTCAGGCGGCCCAGATAGGTCTTCTTGACCTGACCGTCGGCCCCGATCAGCACCGTGTAGGGGAGACCGCCGGCACCATTGCCGAACTGGCGCGACAGCTCTGTTCCGGCCATGCCGGCCACCAGCACCGGGTAGCTGATTTTGAACTTGTTGCTAAAATCCGCGATATTTGTTGCCGAATCGATACCAATTCCGATAACTTGCAGCTTCTTACCCTCTTCTCCAGCGGCCAGCGCCGACAGTTCCGGCATTTCCTGAACGCAAGGTCCGCACCATGGTGCCCAGAAATTGACCAGCATGGCCTTGCCCTGATACTGGGCCAGCGCCTGGGTTTTACCGCTCGCATCGGGCAGACTCTGTTTATACAGTTCGGCTACCGGACCGGTCACGCCGGCCGGCATGGTAGTGGTCAGCGGCGGTGCCGGTTCTTTTTTATTCAGGCCCACATAGGCGCCGGAAGCGCCAAATAGCAATGCAACAACAATGTACGCGGCAAGATGTTTTTGATTCATGATAGGGAGTCGTTGGAAGGTTCGTGGGGTGTACTAATTAATAGGGCGCGTACGCTGTCCAGATCGGCACGCTGTAATTTACCATTGGCGCGGCTTTTCACGGCGCCGCGCTGGTCATCGCGTTCATAGAGTTGTGCGTGCACGCCTTCTTTATGCCACAGGAAGCTGACGGTCTCGACCATGCCGAAACGCGGCCCTTTGTAATGGGGCGTTTCGGACAGGTCAATCTGGACATTCTTATTTAGCAGGAAGATTTCCACTTCCTTGGCGCTGTCGGCAAACAGTTGTAAATGGATGTCGTCATGGGGGCCGGCCGTACCCTGTAGCACCGCGCCGGTCAGATAGGGCTGGAAGGCGGCCAGTTTTTCCATCAAGTCCACGGCCAGCGTGCGCAGCCGGAACAGGCGCGCGGGCTGGGTGTTGCCATGGAATAAAGACTGGTAGATGCGCACTTCTGCCTCGATCTGCGCGTGATCAGGTAAAAAGTTGGGCGGCGGCTGGGTATCGCCGAGAATCTGGCGGGCCGCCTTGCGCTGGGCAGTGGAATAATCTGCGCCATCTTCAGCGATCAGGCGTGCGGCGGCCGCAGCGATCTCGGCGCGTAAATTGAGTCCATCGAGTAAGACTTCGGGCATTCCAGAGGCGGTCATGAACGAGATGATACTCTGAACCGGGAAAAGGGCGGCGGGTCGGGTAAAATCTCAACTTCGACGCAGTTTCCTGTCCCGTTTTCAGCTTTACACACTATGCACATTCATATTCTTGGTATTTGCGGCACGTTCATGGGCGGTCTTGCCGTTCTGGCAAAAGAGGCGGGTCACCGCGTGACGGGCTGCGATGCCAATGTCTATCCACCCATGAGCACGCAACTGGCAGCGCAGGGCATCGAACTGATACAGGGCTTTGGTCCGGAACAGGTCGCGCTGGAGCCGGATCTCTATGTGATCGGCAATGTGGTCTCGCGCGGCAATCCGCTGATCGAGGAAATCATGAATCGCGGTCTGCCTTTCGTTTCCGGCCCGCAGTGGATCGGCGACCATATATTAAGGGACCGCTGGGTGCTGGCCGTGGCCGGCACGCACGGCAAGACCACTACCTCGGCCATGCTGACCTGGATACTCGAAGATGCCGGTTATGCGCCGGGCTTCCTGATTGGTGGCGTACCGATGAATTTCGGCGTGTCGGCGCGCATGCAGGGTGATAAGGAGTCGATCTTCTTCGTGATCGAGGCCGATGAATACGACACCGCCTTCTTCGACAAGCGTAGCAAGTTTGTGCATTACCATGCCAAGACCGCGATTCTGAATAATCTGGAATAC
>JAIELO010000123.1 GCA_019752915.1 Burkholderiaceae bacterium | reverse complement strand
TGGCCGTGAATACCTCGATCCGCCAGCTGGTCCAGCCCGACTTTGCTACGCTGGTCGGCAATACGCTGGCGGCCACCGGTCTCGCGGCGCAGCGCCTGATTATCGAAGTCACTGAAAGCGTACTCGACGAACGCAATATGGGCCGCGCCAGCGCCACCCTGAACACCTTGCACCAGCTCGGTGTGGAAATCCATCTGGACGACTTCGGCACCGGTTATTCCTCGCTGTCGCGGCTGCGTCAACTACCACTCGACGCCCTGAAAATCGACAAAAGCTTCGTCATTGGCATGGATGAAAAGTCGCTGACCGTGGTCGAAGCTGCGCTGCTGATTGCCCGTAAATACGGCTTGCGCGTGATTGCCGAGGGCGTCGAGAGCGCAGCACAGATGCACACCTTGCAGCAGATGGGGGTCGATGAGTTGCAAGGTTTCTACCTCGGCAAGCCTGCCGACAATACGACAGTCTGAGCAACAATCGGCGCAGAAAAGCACGCTTCCGGCTAAAAATTATTGTCATTCGCCATGGGGAATGTCAGCATAGGAAGCGAGTGTCCCACGAATAACAGGCTGCCAACCCGCTGTTGGCATGGCCATACATCCCCACTCATGCTGCTGCTCACCGCCCTCGCTGCACGGCGGCTTTGCCCTTTCACTCCCCGGGACGATGGCACTATGAAAACCCTGCACTATGCCGTGGCGGGAGGCTTGCTAGTCTCTGCCCCCTTAGTCCGCGCCGACAGCGCACTCTACATCTCGCCAGACTTCGCGCAGGCCGCCATGCCCGCGCTCAATGCCTGGTGCTCGAGCTGCGCCGGCCTGCAGATCATCGGCGACCGGTTTACCCTGAGCGCCCGCAGCCAGCTCACCAGCACGGAATTCGCCATCAAGTCCAACTACGGCAGCCAATGGCAAATCCATATTGCGATCTTTGATACGCAGCTACACCAGCTGGCGCTCAGCACCGCCCTGCCCGGCACCTACAGCGTCACGGCGCTTGGCAACGAAGTAGCACTGGTGCACGCACCACTGCCCTCGCTGACGCTGGAAGCAGGCGATTACTATGTCGCCTGGTGGGACGACCGCGCGATGGGAATCACCGGCTATACGGCCGGCGGCAGTCACACCCAATACAACCTGAGCCAGCACACCGAGCTCGGCAATTATGGTGCTGCGTTCCGCATCAGTGGCGTCATAGATCTCGGCGGCGTCAGCAGCGTCGCGGAACCAGCCAGTGGCGCCATGCTGCTAGCCGGTCTGGCGTTGCTGGGCGGTGCCGCGCGCCGGCGCTGGCACTAGGCCAGCGCGCCGCAGCGCAGCCCTTACCACATCAGATCATCGGGAATCTGGAAGGCAGCGTAGGGATCATCCTCGTCAACCACGTTGCTGCTCTGCTTGACGCGCACCACCAGCGCTGCATCGCGCTCGGCAATTTTGTCAGCGATTACCCGCGGCACCAGTTCCGCCACATCATTGAGTACCACGATCACCAGCCGGCCAGCGACCAGATGGCCCTGCACTTCGGCCGACACATACAGGCGCTCGATCTTGCTACCGAAGGTGTAGTGATAGGCGATATCGCCTTTGCCATGGGACTGGCGGTTCTGCTGCACCATCTGCACGATTTGCGCATAGATGGCTTTCTGCTGGGCTGCCGCGTCGCGCTGGGCATTGAGTTCGCGCGCGCGTTCGGCCTGCTGCCGCTGGGCTTCCTGCACTGCCAGCTTGGCTTCATCGACACTTTGCACACCGCTACGGCGCTGTTCTTTCTGCTGCTTGCTTTTGTCCTGATTGACCAGCTTGACCTTGGTCTTGTTGACCAGACCCGCTTTCAGTAATTGATCCTGTAAGGAAACCATTCGTGCTACTCCATAAAAAAAGGCCGCCGGTCCCTGCGGACCGGCGGCCTTCATTATAACCAACGCTTAGAAGCGGTAGTTCACCGAAGCGGCGAAGGTACGACCCAGCTGGCTGAACTGCGAGCCATCGTAGGTCACCATCGCGTAGCGGCCGTTGAAGGTCACCAGATTACGCTGCACTTCGACTGGCGTCAGGCCATACGCAGGATCGATGGTTTTGCTGTCGAGCAGCGCCTGACCTTGTGCGTTGCGGGCATTGAAGTGCCAGCTTGGCGTCACGTTGAACATATTGTTGATGTTGAACGACAGCGTGGTGCTAGGCGTCAGCGCGTAGTTCATGCCAAAGTCGGTTACGGTCTTGGTCTTGAACGCCACTTCCAGATTGTTATCCATACCGGCATTGCGGAAGTGGGTAGGACCGAACACGGTGTTGTTCAGCGACAGGTTCAACTGCTTGTAGTCCCAGTCCGCACCGAAAATGGTTTTGAATTTCGGACGCGAGGTGAACATCAGCGCTTCGGTGGTAGCGTTCAGCACCGACTGGTCAGCGGAGGCAATCAGGCCCGGATTGTTGACGGCACCATCACGCTCGTTTTTCAGCGAATAATTACCGGACAGGTTCAGGGTCATCTTACCGTCGGCGAAGTCGATATTCTTACGCGAGGCCACATAGTCGATCCCTTCGGTACGGCTGGTCAGGGCATTCACGAAGAAGCTGGCCGACACAATACCGGCTTTGTTCAGCTGCACATCGAGCGGGTTGGTCGCGACACCGGTCGGGGTGATCTCGGTACTCAGCACAATGCGGTCTTTGACCTTGATGCTGTAGTAATCGAGCGTCAGGCTGGTGTTGCTGTCCGGCTTGAAGCCCAGACCCAGCGTGATGTTGTTGGATTTCTCAGCCTTCAGCTTCGGTACTTGCAGCGCTGCGGCGGCCGAGGACACGTTGTTGACCAGACCGGACACTTGAATACCGCCACCAGCGACGAACGAGTACTGGGCTTTCTGGGTGTAGATCTGGGCCAGCGACGGGGCGCGGAAACCGGTCGAAGCAGAACCGCGCAAGGTCAGCTGATCGGTGACTTTGTAGCGGGTCGAAGTTTTCCAGACGAAAGCACTACCGAAGTCGGTGTATTTCTCGTAGCGACCGGTCGCATCAACCAGCAATGCCGGGCTGATATCCCAGGTTGCACCAGCGTAGGCACCGTAGTTGGAACGCGACGATGGGAACGAGTTCTGTACCGAGTTACCGGCATAGGAATCGGCACCGCTGCCGTAGGTCGAACCGAGGTCACCGGCCAGCGTTTCATAGTTTTCGTGACGCAGTTCGGTACCGGCGTAGACGCTGACGTCCTTGCTCCACTGACGCGACACGTCGCCATTCAGGACCCAGTGGCTGAACTTCACGCCACCGGCGTCGAAGCTGGTCGGCGACGGGGTGTTAATCACGTGCGCCAGATAGTCCTGTTGCATGCCGCGGTTGACCGAGTTACCCACTGCGTAACCTTGCTTGTTACCGCCATAGGTCAGGCTCAGATCGGCATTCCAGTCACCCAGCAGGAACTTGGTGCCGCCGGTGGCATTGTAGTCATCCAGGGTACCGACGAAGGTTGGCACATAGCCGACGTACGGCGTACCGGCAGGATGCAGCAGACCGTAGTCGGTCGGACGCCAGTACGGGGTACGGTAGTTAGCAAAGGAATTGATTTTCTTGTTGATGTAGGCCGCGTTACCGTAAATGCTGGTGGTGTCGCTCAGCTCGTAGCGGGTGTTGACTTCGGCCTTGGCAGCACGGGTCGCTGGCGAACCGTTGATGTTGCCGGCATCCGGATGGGTGGCCAGGAATGGCAGCACCTGGGTATTCAGATCGGCGCCGAAGTCGCCGGCTTCGCCCTTGGCGCTGACCACGCCGGGACGGTTGGACAGATTGATTTTCGAGACGTCGACGGTGTAGTTGACGAAGCCGCGGTCACCCAGTGCCAGACCCTGATTCAGGCTCAGGCCGCCCATCTTGCCATCACTCTCGTGGGTGATGCCGCTGCGGGCAGTAATCGAACCGCCTTCTGCATTGTCTTTCAGGATGATGTTGACCACGCCAGCGATCGCATCGGAACCGTACTGAGCCGAAGCGCCGTCACGCAGCACTTCGATGCGCTTGATCGCATCGGTCGGAATCGCGGAAATATCGGCGCCGCTTTCACCACGACCCGGCGAGGTCTGGGTGTAGATCAGGGCGCTGGAGTTCTTGCGCTTGCCGTTAATCAGAATCAGCACACGGCTCGGACCCATGTTGCGGATCTCGTAAGGATCGAGCAGCGAGGTGGCATCATTGACCGGCGTCTGCACGGTGTTAAACGATGGCACGCGGAATTGCAGCGACTTGTCCAGCGTCGCCTGACCGGTCTTGTTCAGATCACGCGACCCGATGATATCGATCGGTACCGGAGTATCGACCAGCGTGCGTTGCGAACCGCGGCTACCGGTCGAAACGATGACAACTTTCTGGATATCGTCAGTGGTGACATCGGCAGCTGCCGTTTGTGCGACTGCGGCAGATTGCGCCACGGCGGTGGCTTGCGCCAGCACATAAGGACTCGCCGACAACAGCAGCGCTGCGAATGGGAAATTTTTTTTCATGTCTACGCTCTTCCGGATTTGTGGTTTTGTGAGTCTGCGGCAAAAGCCAACATCGATCATGGCTAGAGGTGAATGTATAGACAGGACTGTAAGACGTCCACGATTTCCCGCATCGGGCCTACGGAAAGTCTTGTGCGTGCGGTAAATAAACAACTACCGTACGTATTTCCCGTAGTCTTTTCCTACGTTTTTTAACGCGAAAATAATGCGCAAAAGCACCGGTATCTAAGCGGTATTGAAGCGGTATCTTAGCCTGCAAAAGCGCTCGTCAATAGCGTTCGCCACGCGCGCATTGCCAACCTCGATAAGACGGCTTCAGGGTGTTCCGGGCCGCTGATTTTGCGCCTGCACGTGGCGCATGATGTTGCGGAAAGTCGTGGTCCAGTACTGGTCGCGGTGACTGGCCAGATACGCCAGCAATTCCTCATGCGCCTGTGCCGAAATACTCAGATAGTCGCCACCCACACCATGAAACGTCAGGTTGACCAGATCACCGTCAGCGGCAGCACTGCGCACCAGCGCGATCAGTTGCGCACCGCTCAGACCGACCGGCGCCCGCACCGGCACGGCGGCTGGCTGCAATGCTGCGCGCGCCGTGACGGCAAGCTCGCCGCCCACCTTCATGCCCAGAAATGCCGGCGCGATCAGCGCCAGATAGTCCTCACCGCTGGCCAGTGTCTCGCCACAGGGCACCGTGTAAGTGCGCTCGCGCTCGCCATCGATGGCGTACAGCATGGCGTTGGCGGTCAGCACCTGATCGCGCATCTGGGCGGCACTGGTGTGATCGAGGTCGCGCTGCGGTGTCACCCAGTCATGCCCGGGGGTACTGCCGGCACACTGGTGAAACAGACTGTGGTTGCCCAGTTCATGGCCCTGCCGCGCGGCACGCCGCCACGCGCCGAGCCGGCGCTCGACGGACGGATGCGATAGTTGCAGGTAAAAGCTGGCCTTCAGGCCATGCCGCTGCAAGGCCGGCAATGCCACATCGAGCTGGGAATCGAGCGCATCGTCATAGGACAGACTGACGGCCACCCGCGCACCGTGCGGCCAGCGTAGTTGCGGCTGGGACGACTGAGGCGGCTGGGGCGGCTGGGGCGGCTGGGGCGATTCAGCGCCACTGGCGGGCAGCGCGCTCATCCCCAGCAGCGCGCACCCGCCGGAGAGCAGCAAAACCAGGAGATGACGCATCGGAGTGTCTCATTTTGGAAACGTTCCCACATGGTGCACGGCTAAATTTTGCCTGTCAACGAAAACTCTGGCCTGCTTTGCGGCGCTGCAAATTGACTTTGAAATTCTTTCGGTGCTATATTGACCAGACTAATTGGAAACCTTTCCAAACCAAAAGAATACGCAGAAAGCGGAGACATGAAACAGCTAGCGACGATGACAGCTCTGGTAGCGCTGTGTGCCTGCGGCGGTGGCGGCCATGCGGCCGCTGAGGCCAA
>JAIELO010000037.1 GCA_019752915.1 Burkholderiaceae bacterium | reverse complement strand
CGTGGCGTCGATGATGCGCGTACAAAAGGTGGTGATTCCATCGGGCAAGTCGCGCAGTTCCGCCGGCAGTTTTGCCAGATCGGGATCGAGTCCCACGCACAGCAGGGAATTATTGGCCGTCCATGCGGCGGATAATTTATTGATGAAAGTCACGGCCCAGCCCTCTTATTCTGTTGCAAACCCTCTATTGTAACGAAAACCGCGCGCCATCGGCCGAACTGCGGGCGTAGCACGGCGCGACTGATAGAATTCACGCTTCACCTTCGGAGACACCCCACTATGAAACTCAGCCAGAAAGTCGCCATCGTTACCGGCGCCACCCAGGGCATCGGTCTGGCCTGCGCCCAGCGCCTGATCGCCGACGGCGCCAGCGTGATGCTGGTCGACATTAAACCGCAAGGCGCCAGCGCCGCCGAAGCACTGGGCGAACGCGCCCGCTTCTTCGCTGCCGACGTCAGCCAGAAAGCCGATGTCGACGCCATGGTCGCCGCCACGCTGGCCGCCTTTGGCCGCATCGACATCCTGATCAACAACGCCGGTGTGACCCATGCCGCCAACTTCCTCGACGTGTGCGAGGAAGACTTCGACCGCGTGCTGCGCATCAACCTGAAATCGATGTTCCTGTGCGGACAGGCCGTGGCGCGCGAGATGGTCAAACAGCACAGCGGCTGCATCATCAATATGTCCAGCGTCAACGCCGAGCTGGCAATTCCGAATCAGGTGCCGTACGTGGTATCGAAAGGCGCCATCAACCAGCTGACCAAGGTGATGTCGCTCAATCTGGTCAGTCACGGCATACGCGTGAACGGCATCGGCCCCGGCACCATCCTCACCGAACTGGCCCGCGAAGCCGTCATGGCCAGCCCGGAAGCGCGCCACACCATCCTGTCGCGTACCCCGATGGGACGCTGCGGCGAGCCGGAAGAAGTGGCCTCGATCGCCGCCTTCCTCGCCAGCGACGACGCCAGCTACATGACCGGCCAGACCCTGTACGTCGACGGCGGCCGGCTGGCCCTGAACTATACGGTCCCCGTCAACGACTAGCGCAGACGGCTCGCCCCAACAGTTATTCTCAAAACGAATGTCTGTTATCCGAAACAACAATTAGACAAATAACTGAGCGACGCCCATAATTGCACCTGTCTCCACTATTCTCCTCCAAGAAAATAGTTTTAAGCCCGCTTTCATCAGCGGGCTTTTTTTTTGCCCACAATTCATTGCGGATGGAGGCTCGTAGCAAGCGATACCCTGCCGCCAGTTTGTTGTGCGCCGTCATAATGGCGTCATATTCGCTCCCTATACTGGTTACATCTTCAGTACATGCAACCGATAGGCATGACTGAGGTACGGTGCGCCGCCTGGTCGGCGCACCACTGCTTTTTTCTGCCAGTCGTGCTATCGTCCGGCCCATGTACAAGCGCTTCCAACTCCTCCTGCTCTCCGACGCTCACGCCCGCCTGCGTTACATTACCGCGTACACGCTATATGCACTGATTCTGATTCTGGGCTCGCTGCCCGGCGCCCGTCAGGAAATCGGCAACGTCGCGTCCGGCCTGATTCTGCACAGCTGCGCCTACGCCGGTCTGACTTTTTTGCTATTCACCGGCGGCCGTGGTGTGGCGCGCCAGCGCGCACTGAAAGCCGTGCTGACCATTGCAGCCATGGGCGCCCTCGACGAAACCGTGCAGAGTTTCTTCCCGTATCGGCATGGCAGCGCCGGCGACTGGGCAGTCGACTGCATTGCCTCACTGGTCACTGCCAGCATACTGTGGCTGCTGTGGCAGCGCCAACCCGCCGTCACGCCCCGCTAACGGATCCGCGTCAACCCGTTTAGCGCCAGATCGACTGCAACTCTGCAGCGTTTTGTAATCACCGGTAAAATTGCGCCCTGCAAACTGATGGAGCACACATGCCCCACTCGCACGCCCAGCGCGACATTTCTTCCGGCATGGTCTGGCTGCTAGCCAGCGCCACTGGACTGATCGTCGCCAACCTGTACTACGCCCAGACCCTGATCGGCCCGATCAGCCAGACCACCGGCCTGCCCGCCAGCGCCGCCGGCCTGATCGTCACCCTGACCCAGATCGGCTACTGCCTCGGCTTACTGTTCATTGTGCCGCTTGGCGATCTGCTGGAAAACCGTCGCCTGATCTGTAGCGCCCTGCTGGCCTGCGCCATCGCCTTGCTGGCCGCTGCCAGCACCAGCAACGCCGCCTTATTCCTGCTGGCCGCCTTCAGCATCGGCCTGAGCGCCGTGGCAGCGCAGATACTGGTACCGTTCGCCGCCCACCTATCCCGTCCGGAAACGCGCGGTCAGACCGTTGGCACCGTGATGAGCGGACTCCTGATGGGCATCATGCTGGCACGTCCGGTTGCCAGTCTGGTGGCCGATGCACTGGGCTGGCACGCCATCTTTGTCCTGTCTGCGGCAGCCACTGCAGCACTGGCGCTGTTGCTACGCGCCCGCCTGCCACTGCGCCAGCCCGACTCTGGCCTGCATTATTTCGCCCTGCTCGGATCACTCTGGCATCTGCTGCGCGATACACCGGTGCTGCGCCGCCGCGCCGCCTATCAGGCCTGCATGTTCGGCGCCTTCAGCCTGTTCTGGACCTGCGTCTCGCTGGAGCTGACCGGGCCACGCTTCCAGTTCAGCCAGACCGGGGTGGCGATCTTCGCTTTAGTGGGTGTGGCCGGCGCCATCGCCTCGCCGATTGCCGGACGCCGCGCCGATCAGGGCAAAAGCCGCTCGACCACCGCCGCCGCGCTGCTGCTCGGCATACTGGCATTTGCCCTGCCCTTGCTGGTGCATGGCGGCCGCACGCTGGAACTGGCGGTGCTGGTCACCACCTCCATCGTGCTCGACATGGGCGTGTCGGCCAATCTGGTCACCGGCCAGCGCGCCCTGTTTGCGCTGGCCGCAGCCACGCGCAGCCGTCTGAATGGACTGTACATCGCCATCTTCTTTCTCGGTGGTGCACTCGGTTCGTCGCTGGGTGCGTGGATGTATGCCAGCCACGGCTGGCAAGGTGTGTTGTGGGCCGGGCTAGCCTTCCCGCTGACGGCACTGCTACTCTGGCTCAGTGAAGCGCGCGACAGCACAGCGTCGCTTTAAGGCGGGTGCACACAAGCGAAGTACCGAAAAAAAATCAGTGCTTCCCTAGTGTGACCACAGACGCACCTGTCCCTGCAGGGACACGGTGCCATTGATATTCAGGCTGCCCAGATTGCCCGTCACAGGCGCCGTGGGATCGTTCTGCACGCTCAGCGATTCAAAGCCGAGATTGGTGTAGCGCACAAAGCCCGGCAAGCCGATGGCGATATAATCGCCGCCGCCATCGCTACGCGTCTGCACACCCAGCGTCACGGCAAACATATCGACTTTACCACGCACATTCTTGAACACGATGTAGCGATTCTGCCCGTCGCCATTAAAACCCAGCGACAGCCGGCTATCGCTGACCGCGCCCACCAGCGTCGGATCATTGAGCGAAATGTGGGCGGCGAAGCTGATGCCATCACGCGCCGTCACCTGCGCCAGTTCCTGATCATCGAGCGCACGCAGCGCCCCCGCACCAGTGCCAGCACCAGCGCTGGCACTGGACGCGGCCAGCGTCAGGCCCGTCATCAGCAGGCAGGCCGCAGCACGTCGCATCAGGAATCGGCGCGCCATCAGTGTTTGAACTTGATATCGAGGTACTGGATCTGGATCGACCCGATACGCGAGGAGCCCAGATCCACCGTGGGCTGATTCGGACTGACAAAGGAAATATTATCGACCACGATGCCGCCGGCTGGCGCCACGCCACTACCGTAACGGCTATCCGGCCAATCGATACCGATGTGCAGGCGCGGCCCGGTTTCGTCGCTGAGCGCATTGATCACCGCCGGTTGCGAGGCCACATTGGCCAGCATCCACGGCGTGCTGGTAAACAGACCGCTGCCATCGACCGCGCCAACATGAATGCCGCGCCACACCATCGCTTCGCTGTCATCGGTGCGACCGCGCGCGCGCAGCGACAGCTCGCCGATATCCATGCGCAGCGCCGCACCGAACGCCACGCCATCATTGATCTGCGGCGTGGTGAATTGCATGCCGCCGCCGTAAAGCACCAGATCCTTGATCACCACACTACTCTGCTCGCGCGTCACACCATCGGCCGTGACGCCCCAGTCATAGGCCATCTGCCAGCGCTGCTCGCCGAAAGTATTGAGGGGGAAAGCGATGTTCACCACATCGGCCAGTCCGGCCGCACCGGGCACGATATCGAGCTTATACGGATCGGAAAACGGCAGCGGATTATCGCTGCGCGAAGCACTGAATTTTTCCACATACAAGGTGCTTCCGAGCGGTGTGGTGTAACTGACGCGCGCATCGCCACTCATGGCGAAACCGTTCAGATCGAAACTCACACCATCGCGCCCGCGCACCGCCGACAAGGCGGCATCGCTGAGCGGCTCGAGCGCCAGCGCCGGCACCGATGCACAAGGCAGCACGGCAAGGAACAGGCACTGCCATAGCGGCAGCGTTCTGCGCAGTGACCAGCTCGACGAGAATGCTGCGCGTTTCATCAGCGCCCCTTGGGAAGATTGGCAGGCACCAGCCCGCTCGTATTGATGGCTTGCAGCTTATCGCGCCAGTTCAGCCACACGCCGGCCTGCGCCGTATCGGCAGCGGGCACACCATTCGCAGTGGGGAACTGCACGCCCGTCTTGAGCAGCGAAATCCAGAAGTCGCGGCTCGGGCCACTCGCGTCGCCTGCCGTCACCCCACCCACTTGCGCTAGCGTCAGACAGGGTGCCGTGCAGCCACCGTCCCAGCGCTTGCCGCCCAGCGCATCGCTACGGGTATCGAGTTGCACGCTACTGCCATCGGCAGCGCGCCCCGTCACGGCCATCGAGCCGGACAGGGTATTGATCTTCATACCGATGTCACCACTGATGGCATCGAAACCGAAGCGCATGCCGATCGCTTCGCGGCTGGCGCCATCGGCGGCATTGCGGTAAACAAATTCGAAATAGGGATTGGCGATATGCACCAGGCGCTGCGCCTCGCTGCCATCGCTGCGGCCAAATTGCAACAGGGCGATATCGAGATCGGCACCGCTGCCGTTGCGCGCTGCGTAGGTGTATTCACCCAGACGCACATTGCGCAGATTGGCACTCAGCGTAATGTCGGCATCGAGCGACACTTTACTGAAATCAAAACCATTCAGGCTGGTATTACTCATCGCGACGATGCCCTGTCCGTGCATGCTGGACAGTTCTGCTTCGCTCAGTGCGCGCATCTGTGCCGTAGCCATCTGCGTGCAGCAGATCATCGTCAGCAAGGCAAGCGCATGCCGCCAGCGGGTAAGCAAGGTCGTCATCATAGGGAGTGTAGAGACAACAACAGCCGCTGACGCGGCTGCTGTTGAAGCTCAGCTGATTAGTGAGCGAAGATCCAGACGGTGGTACCGCGCATGTCGATCTGGTTCATGGCGACGGAACCGAACGATGCGGCGCTGTTGCCCATCTTGATCGAGTCCACCGACACGTTCATGTAGTGGCCGTCAGCGACCACGCTTTGTGGGATCGCGATCTGCACCACGTCGCCGCCGGTGGCTGGGTTGTAGAAGGTACCTGGATTGGTCACGCCGGCAGCGCCTGCAGCTTGCAGGAACGATGCTTTCGACAGGATGTCGATGTTGGCGGCGATCAGGCCGTTCACTTTGATGCCGTTGAAGGCGATCGAACCACCACCCAGACCGTTGGCATCGAGTGCATCGGTATCGGTGTAGGTGAAGGAATTGATTTTGATGTTCAGGTTGGCAGCGATCGATACGCCGTCCTGGCCGCTGACGGTGCTCAGCTCTGCGTCCTGAATCGGGGTCATGGCCGATGCCGAGAAAGCGATGGTTGCCAGGGCTGCTGCGACTGCGGTTTTGATGAATTGCATGGAAGTCTCCGTGAATGTTGTGTACCAGATTT
>JAIELO010000425.1 GCA_019752915.1 Burkholderiaceae bacterium | reverse complement strand
CGGCCCAGACAGCTACGGGTGCGATCACTCCACGCCCCGACTGCGGGACCTACCAGCATGCTGAGCAATGCTGGCAAAGCGCCCAGCAGACTATTGAGCAACACCGTATTGTCACTAAAGCGTCGCAACTGGAATTTGAACAGATCGGGAATCGCCCGCTCTTTCAGCGACCAGCCCAGTGCACCAATGAGTAATAGCGCGAATAGCGCGTACATGGCGGGCGTCAGCGCGCGCCGCATAGCTGGCTTCGCCACCACGCCATCCATCTCAGCGCTGAACGTACTCAAGGAAGCGGCGCTCGCAGAGACGCCTGACTCGCCGCATCACCATCGCTCATGCAGCTCCGGTCTTGCGTGCGGCACTGCGCTTGCGTGCTGGTGCAGCGCTCTGCTGCGGCGCGGGTCCGGTACTCACCCGCATCACCAGTTCACTAGGAAACTCGATGCGCTGACGCCGGCCCGGCTCATTACGTATGCGGCGCAGCAGTTCCTGCACGGCCGCCTGCGCCATCGGCTGGAAGGGGTGGCGCAAGGTCGTCAAGGGTGGCTGGGCCAGCGAGGCCGCCGGAATATCATCGAAGCCGATCACGGAAATATCGTCGGGAACCTGCAAGCCTCGCTCGCGTATGGCATTCATGCAGCCCAGCGCCATGGTGTCGCTGGCCGCAAAGATCGCGGTCGGCGGCGACGCCAGCGAGAGCAACTGCCGCCCGGCTTCCAGACCGGACAACTCCTGGAAATTACCCTGATAGATCAGTTCCGGCTCGGGCGCGATACCGGCTGCGGCCAGCGCAGCCAGATAGCCCTGTTCGCGCAAATCACTCTGCCCCGTATGGGCGGTACCACGGACAAAAGCAATGCGCCGGTGGCCCAGTTCGATCAGATGGGCGACCGCATCGCGCGCGCCATTCAGGTTATCGCCACGCACCACCGGCAGCGTGGTCTCATGGCGGAAATAATTAAGCAACAGCACCGGACTACTACTGCCCTCCAGCGTGCGCAGGAATTCTTCGGTCATGCAAGGCAGCACATAGATCAGGCCATCCCACAAACCGTGCAGCATCTGGCTCACGGCAGCGCCACGCGCTTCGCCCAGCGTGCCCATGCTGCAGTAGATGAACATATCCATCTCCACCTTGCGCACCTCGATACTGAGCGCGGTCACAAAGGCATTCACTACCTGCGAGGATAAATCGTTGACGACAATGCCGATCACGTTGGTCTTGCCGCCCTTCATCATGCGTGCCAGCGCATTCGGGGCATAGCCCAGCTCCTTGGCAGCGGCCTGCACCTTCGCGCGGGTATCCTCGGATGCATAGCCGTCGCCGCTCAGGGCACGCGACGCCGTCATCACGGAAACGCCAGCAACTCTGGCCACATCCACCAGCGTGACGCTTGCTTTCTTGTTTGCCATTTCCCACCTATCCATACAGACCAGAACCGACAATGATTGTACAGATAATCTTCCCGGGCATACAAAAAATCGTTAACGTTATCTACGCACCCGTATGACTTTACGATTCGAGTGCACCGCGCCAGTATTCGCTTAATGCAGCGCCGAGTTCGGAGCGAAAATCAGGCCGTATCGGCGCAAACACAGGATCGGCCAGCAAGAGTTTGAGATTGGGCGGGTAGTCTAGCGATTGCCAGAGTCCGCGTGTCAGCGCATAGGTGCGCATCAGTAAATTCAGCCCCCGGCCGGCGGACAGGCCAAGTCTGTCCTCGATTAAAGCGGCCGTCGCCGTAAGACCTTGCAGCAATTCAAGCTTGAATGCGCGCAGGATGACGTCATCAAGATTTCGTTCCAGCACACTGTAGGCCATGGCATCGAGTCGCAACAGCTCGGGACATGCATCGAGGTAGGCAAGGTAGCGCGTCATGAAACGCGTCAGCACATCGTCGCTGGCCGGTGCTTCGAACACTGCATGCACGGCTTGCAGCAAGCCGGCAAAATACTCGTTGAGCAAGGCAAAGAAGATCTCTTCTTTGGTCTGGAAATAGAGGTACACCGTGCCCTTGGCCAGCCCCGCTTCGGTCGCGATCTGGGCGACAGACGGCAATTGTCGACTGTCATGCAGAAACAGCCGGCGGGCGGCAGAGAGTATCTCGGCGCGGCGGGCAGCTTTATCTTCAGAATCAATCGCGCGTGCGCACATGAGACAGTTGCTTAAATCAGGACGAGGCAGTCTAACAGTTGCCCCCTGCGCATGCAACCGAGACGCTCGCCGGTTTTTTTCCGCCGCGCACAGGGCTGTGCCGTCAAAATTTTACAGGGACGCCCCGCAATCAGTTTTTCATGAGTTGGTAGGCCAGAAAACTCTGCAGTTTGCGCGGTACGAAACGGTTGCTGAAGATGGTCAGCTGATTGCCGAGACCGGGGACCTTACTGGCTTTTCCGGCAAGCATGGCGCGTATCCCCGTTTCGGCGACGGGGCGCGAGCGCATCATCATCAGGCGCTGATACAGCGTCGATTTCTGCCCGGAGACTGCGAGGAAGTTGGTCGCCGTGATGCCGGGCGACAGCACACTCACCTTCACGCCATGCGGAGCCAGTTCAACGTTCAGCGCTTCGCCAAACAGCAGCACATAGGCTTTACTGGCCGAATAGGCGGCATAGGTTGGCGTCGCCTGATAGCCCCCGATACTGGCCACCAGTAAAATATGACCGCTACCACGCTGCACCATATCGCGGGCAAAAACGTGGGTCAGTTCCGTCAGGCTCATCACGTTGAGCTGGAGCATATCGAGAGTGGTCTCCAGCGGTCGTTCGGCGAAGTCGCCAAAGGTGCCATAGCCAGCATTATTGATCAGCACATCCACCTGCAGACCGCGCGCCTGAATACGCTGACGCAGTTCCAGACCGGCTCCGGCTTGCGCCAGATCGATGCCTTCCACCACCACCTGTATGCCGTGCTGCGCTCTGAGCGTAGCGGCAAGCTGCTCCATCGGTTCGGTTCGACGGGCGGCCAGTACGAGATTGGCGCCACCTTCCGCCAGAATATTCGCAAAATCGATGCCGAAACCGCTCGATGCGCCCGTGACGAGTGCCCACTTGTTTTTAAATTCGCCCATTGTTGCCCCTTTTTAAAATAAATGACCGCCGGTCATTAGCCAGCCAAAATAAAATGACCAGCGGTCATTTCTACGCAACTTTATAATGACCGACGGTCATTTGTCAACAGCCAGCACCGCTCAGGATGAGCACGACCGTAGCACCCTGCGCCTTCTGACGGGGATGCGCAAGGCAAGGCCGATGCACCCGATCACACCGACAGCGTCTCGCGCGCTGCCTGACGGATCGCCTGTGTGGCCGGATGGCTGATGCGCCGCTCGGTGGTAATCGCGTACACCTGCTCGCGTAGCGCGGCAATCGTGCCGATCAGCACCACCCCATATTGCGCACAGATGGCATCGGCAATCGCCGCCGGCGCGAAAAACACGCCAGCGCCTGCCTGCCCGAAAGCCTTGAGCATGGCGCTGTCGTCGAATTCGCCAAGCACGTGCAGGCGCGTCACGTGCTGGTGCAGCCACTCCATCAGTCTGGCGTGTACCGCAAAATCTTCTCCGGGCAACAGCAGCGGCGCATGGTTCAGGCACTCCGGAAACGCGCCGTTCAAGGTCTGCGCCAGCTTAGGCGCCGCGAATACGCCCAGTTCGCTTTCACCGAGCAAATGGTTATACGCACGCACACTCAGATGACTGGGCATGGCGCGATCGGTGATGATCAGGTCGAGTTTATGCACCGCCATATCGGCCAGCAGCGCGGCCAGTCTGCCCTCGCGGCAGATCAGCCGGGTTGGCTCGGCCAGCGCCAGCGCCGGCGCCACCAGACGGCAAGCCACGGCTTTCGACACGGAATCGGAAACGCCGACCCGGAACGTGGTAATTTGGGTAGCAGACTGATCTTTAACCACTTCCAGCAAGGCATCACCCGCGCTGAAAATATCCTCGGCGTGGCGCAGTACACGGTTGCCCGTCTCGGTCAGTTCCAGACGCCGCCCGACCCGCCGGAACAGTTCCACCCCCAGCGTGTCGGCAAACTCGCTGAGCTGACCGGAGATCGATTGTGGCGTCAGATGCAACTGCTCGGCCGCCTTGGCGATGCTGCCGCTGCGCGCCACCATCCAGAAGTAGCGCAGGTGTTTGTAGTTCAGAGTAGCCATCAGTGATCCTTTAATACATCGTTTTTTTCGATGTTTTAACAAAGTATATTCGAATTGTGCGATGGATTGTGCGCCCCTATCATAAGTCCTGTCATCCACCACGAAAGGAAAGATCATGAACATCGCAATTCAATCGAACGGCCTGATCCTGACCGAAAGCCTGCGCGCTTACGTGCACCGTCGTCTGGAAACCTCGCTAGGCTGGGCGCTGACCCGCCGGCTGGCCGTGTGGCTGTCAGACATCAACGGTCCGCGTGGCGGGCGCGACAAGCGCTGCAAGATCCAGATCAGCCTCGACCATGGCAAGACCATCGTCATCGAGGACACCGAGGAGGACATGTACGCCGCGATCGACCTCGCCGCCGAACGCGCCGACCGCGCGCTGGCACGCCAGCTGGAGCGCAGTCGCAGCCACAACCATGCCAAGGCTGGCACGCTGGCGCCAGCCGGGCACGACGCCGACGAACCGCAAGAGCAGCACGAGCAGCACGAGCACGAGCACGAGCATCAGCAGGAACAACTCGAGCACACCAAGCATTAACCATTATTGATAAAACGGAGCGCGTCCTATGACTGGAGTCGAAAATATTGCCACCGCCCCCATGTGGGCGGGCTTCGTAGCCTTCGTGCTGCTGATGCTAGCCGTCGACCTGTGGGTCTTCGGCGGCAACAAATCGCACAAGGTCACGGCGCGCGAGGCAGGCGCATGGTCGCTCGGCTGGTTCAGTCTGGCGCTGGCGTTTAACGGTGGCCTGTGGTGGTATTTGAACGGCACGGTAGGTGCCGAGATCGCAGAGCAGAAGTCGCTGGAGTTCCTGTCCGGCTACCTGATCGAGAAGGCGCTGTCGGTCGACAACATCTTCATCTTCCTGCTGATCTTTACGGCCTTCCAGGTCAAAGCGGAATACCAGCGGCGGGTGCTGATTTACGGCGTACTGGGAGCGATCGTGATGCGCGCCATCATGATTCTGGCCGGTGCGTGGGTGGTCAGTGAATTCAGCTGGGTGCTGTACCTGTTCGGTGCTTTCCTGCTGTACACCGGCGTGAAGATGTTCAAGGCCGTCGATGAGCAACCCGACGTGCAGAACAATCCGGTGCTGCGTTTTGCGCGGCGTCACCTGCCGGTGTCGGAAGGCGAGCACGGCGAGAAGTTCTTCGTGTGGAAAGACGGCAAACGCTATGTCACGCCGCTGCTGCTGGTGCTGATTCTGATCGAAGCGACCGATCTGGTGTTCGCGGTGGATTCGATCCCGGCCATCTTCGCCATTACGTCGGATCCGTTCATCGTGTTCACCTCGAATATGTTTGCGATTCTCGGCTTGCGGGCGCTGTACTTCCTGCTCGCTGACATTGCCGACCGCTTCCACCTGCTCAAGTATGGCCTCGCGCTGGTGTTGTGCTTCATCGGTCTGAAGATGCTGTTACTGCCATGGCTGCACATCCCTGTGTATGTGTCGCTCTCCGTGGTCACAGCACTGATCGCCGGCAGTGTCATCGCCAGCCTGTATGCAACACGCAAGACCAGTAACTAATACGTTCCAATAAATTTTATAGGAGTACTGCAATGCGTCATTACGAAACCGATAGCGCCAGCGCCGCAGGCCGCATCGTGGCCCTGTGTATGGTAGTGGATGGCAATATGGCGCCGTCCGAACTGCGCGCCCTGCAACGTTCGCGGCTGCTGGAACACATCGATATCGACATCGACACCTTCCACGATCTGGTCAGCGAGCTGTGTCAGGACATGCTGACCACCTCCGTCAAGCACGAGCACGTGGTGCTCGATGAGGAAACCATCGATGCCCTGCTCGGCGAGATCCACGCACCGGAAC
>JAIELO010000405.1 GCA_019752915.1 Burkholderiaceae bacterium | reverse complement strand
AAATTGGCGAATTGAGTACCCGCACCGGACTCACGGTGCGCACACTCCACCATTACGATGCCATCGGCCTGCTCACGCCTTCCGCGCGCTCCGCTGCCGGCTACCGGCTTTACGGCCGAGATGACATCGCCCGACTGCACCAGATTCAGGCGCTGCGCAAATTCGGTTTATCGCTGGCCGACATCGGCGCATATCTGGCCAGACCAGAACTGCCCCTTGCCAAGGTCGTTGCACAACAGATCGACCAGCTGACCCGGCAAATCGAACAGGCAACGGCCTTACGCCAGCGCCTGGGCGAACTGCATGAGCAGCTACAGCAGGGACAGCAACCTGAACTGGCCAACTGGCTAACAACTCTGGAGCTGATGACCATGTACGATCAATATTTTTCGCAAGACGAGCTGCAACAACTGCCGTTGTACAAACCCGCCGATGCCGTCCGGGATGAGTGGAAGGAATTGGTCGATGACGTCGACCGCCTGATGAACAACGGCGCACAGCCGGATCACCCGCGTGCCATCGAACTGGCGGCGCAGTGGATGCGCATGGTGGTGCGCGATACCGCGGGCAGCCCGCAACTGTTTGCCAAGCTGAACACCATGCATACGCAGGAAACACTGGCACAGCAACAGAGCGGTATTTCACCGGCCATGATGGACTTCGTCATCGCCGCGTCGCAGCAGCGCCAGCTAGCCATCTATCGCCGCTATCTCGATGACGATGAGTTTGCCTTCCTGAGCGCCAACCTCGGTCGCCGCGCCGCCGACTGGCCGCCCCTGATCGCCCGGGTGCACAGCGCGATGGAGCAGGGCTACGCTGCCGATACACCAGCAGCACAGGCGCTGGCGCGGGAATGGCTGGAATTATTCCGCTCGTTTGCGGGCGATAATCCAGTGACCCAGCAGAAAATCCGGCAGGCGCTGACGCAGGAACCGGCGCTGACCGATTCGGGCTTTGTCACGCCCGCCATGCGCGACTTCATCCGTGCGGCAATCGGCAGCCTGGTGCCGGGCAAGCCTGCACACTAGGCTTGCAACGCCGCCTACTAGTGTGACGCAGCCCGGAAAGCACAACGCCCACTCAGGAAGTGGGCGTTGCGTGACAGCGCTTGCTGGTAGTGCGGCCGAAGCGCAGCACCGCCAGCCGGGCGCATGGTATTACTCGACCGTCACCGACTTGGCCAGATTGCGTGGTTTATCCACATCGGTGCCGCGTGCCAGCGCTGCGTGATAGGCCAGCAGCTGCAGCGAGACTACGTGCAGAATCGGCGACAGCAAACCGTAGTGTTCCGGCAGACGGATCACGTGCACGCCTTCGCCGGAAGTAATGCGCGAATCGACGTCGGCGAACACATACAGCTGGCCGCCACGGGCGCGCACTTCCTGCATATTCGATTTCAGCTTCTCGATCAGCGCATCGTTCGGCGCAATCGTCACCACCGGCATTTCTTCCGTCACCAGTGCCAGCGGACCATGTTTCAGTTCACCGGCCGGATAGGCTTCCGCGTGGATGTAGGAAATTTCTTTCAGCTTCAACGCGCCTTCGAGGGCGATCGGATAGTGCATGCCGCGACCGAGGAACAGGGCGTTTTCCTTGCGGGCGAAATCTTCCGCCCATGCCATGATCTGCGGCTCCAGCGCCAGCACGGCGGAAATCGCGACCGGCAGGTGACGCATGGCTTTCAGGTGCGCTTGTTCTTCCGCTTCCGTCAACCGGCCATTCACTTGCGCCAGCGCCAAGGTCAGCAGGAACAGCGCGGCCAGCTGGGTGGTAAAGGCTTTGGTCGAGGCCACGCCCACTTCCACACCGGCGCGGGTGATGTAGGCCAGTTTGCATTCGCGCACCATGGCGCTGGTCGACACGTTGCAAATGGTCAGCGTGTGCTCCATGCCAAGGCTGCGGGCGTGCTTGAGTGCGGCCAGCGTGTCCGCCGTTTCGCCACTTTGCGAAATCGTCACCACCAGCGTGTTCGGGTGCGGCACGCTGTCGCGATAACGGTATTCGCTGGCGATTTCCACGTTGACGGGAATCTTGGCCACGGATTCGATCCAGTATTTGGCCGTCAGGCCAGAGTAGTAACTGGTACCGCAGGCGAGAATCAGTACGCGGTCAATCTGCTTGAAAACGTTGTAGGCGCCGTCACCAAACAGTTCCGGCATGATGCCAGTGACGCCTTCGAGGGTGTCACCGATGACACGTGGCTGCTCGAAGATTTCTTTCTGCATATAGTGGCGATAAGGACCCAGCTCGGCCGCGCCGGTATGCGCATGCACGGTTTTCACTTCGCGCTCGACCGGTTTGCCTTCGCTGTCCACAATCCAGGTGCGGCCCAGTTGCAGGTCGACCACGTCGCCTTCTTCGAGGTAGATGATCTGGTCGGTGGTGCCGGCCAGTGCCATCGCATCGGACGCGACAAAATTCTCGCCCTTACCCAGACCAACGATCAGCGGCGAACCCTGACGGGCGGCGACCACGCGGTGTGGTTCTTCGCGGGCAAACACGGCAATCGCGTACGCGCCATGCAGGCGTTTCACAGCATGCTGCACGGTGTCGAACAGGTCGCCGTTATACATATGATCGACCAGGTGGGCGATCACTTCCGTGTCGGTCTGGCTCTGGAACACATAGCCAAGTGCCGTCAGTTCGGCGCGCAGTTCATCGTGGTTTTCAATAATGCCGTTGTGCACCAGCGCAATGCGCGCCTGTTCGGTGCTCGGCGAAAAGTGCGGGTGGGCATTGTGCGAAGCCGGTGCGCCATGGGTGGCCCAGCGGGTGTGGGCAATGCCGGTAAAGCCGTGCATGCCCGCTTCCTCGATCTGCTTTTCCAGATCGGCCACGCGCGAGGTGCTGCGCGAACGCTGCAGCTTGCCATCGAGGTGCAGGGCTACGCCACAGGAATCATAGCCGCGATATTCCAGGCGTTTCAGACCTTCGATCAGGATGGGAGTGATGTTACGTTGCGCTACTGCGCCGACGATGCCGCACATAGAAAACCTCGACTAAGAATAGGAGTTGCCATGCTAGTGCAGTCGCAATGAAATAAGCTTTCCATTTGGTGTATATTTTGGAATATTATTTCACCCACAGTGGTTAATGAAATATTATTTCATTTTAGAGGAAAAATTTTATGGATGAGATAGATCGTCGCATTCTGAATGCGTTGCAGGTTGACGCATCGCAAACAAATGCCGACCTGGCACTGGCTGTACACGTTTCCGCACCAACCTGTTTGCGACGGGTTAAGCAGCTGACGGAAAGCGGCTTGATCCAGCGACAGGTAGCCATCGTGGATCCCGAGAAGGTGGGGCCTAGCCTGACGGCCATCGTCGAAATTGCCCTCGATGTGCAAGCCGCCGAACGCATGGCCGAGTTCGAAGCCCATGTGGCGGCAGAAAGCGCCGTGCTGCAATGCTACCGGGTCGCGCCGGGGCCGGACTTCGTCCTGATCGTGCAGGTAGCCGATATGCCAGCCTATCACGCGCTGGCCCATCGACTGTTCACCGCACATCGCAATGTGCGTAACGTGAAAGCTTATTTCTCCACCTTGCGCAGTAAGTTCGAGACCCGCATCGTGATTTAGTCACTTGCGTTTATCCACCAGTTTTCCTGCCTTTATCCGCACGGTTACACACAGAGTTACCCACAGCAGGACAAGGGTGGGAATAGTTTTCCCAGTTTTTCCACCAGCTATCCGCAGACTATTCACCCACTTATACCCAAGTTTATCCACAGATAAAACTTATCCATTACTAATCACAGGATTTTCAACAGGTTTATCCACAGACTATGTAAAATTTCGCCAGACGCTGGCCGAGTGCGGCTCTGCACTGAGGGGGGCTACACAGAGCGACAACTTATCCTTCGCTTATCCACCTTTTATACCGTGCTTACCCCCTCACTACTCACCTGATATTCGCAGGCTTCTCCACATGTTTATCCACAAGCTGAAAAGCCTGAAAGGGGCGACTGTGCAACAGGGCGCGACCAGCGAAGCGGCAAATGCGCCCCGCAGGCGCGAGGTTACACATTCAAAGCGCGCAAAAAAAGCCGGGACACGTCCCGGCTGTGGCTGGTGAGCAAAACGCTTTATTTCTTCACTTTGACCGGACGGGTCCAGTTTTCGATGGTCACCTGACGGGGACGCGAGATGGTCAGCTTGCCTGCTGGCGCATCTTTGCTCAGCGTCGTTCCAGCGCCCAGCGTAGCGCCTTGGCCCACGGTGACCGGCGCGATCAGCTGGCTGTCGCTGCCAATAAAGGCGTCGTCTTCAATCACAGTGCGGAATTTATTGGCGCCATCATAATTGCAGGTGATGGTGCCGGCACCGATATTGACGCGCGAACCGACGGTGGCATCACCGATATAGGCCAGATGGTTGGCTTTGCTATGCGCCGCCACCTGTGCGTTTTTGAGCTCGACGAAGTTACCCACATGCACGTCTTCGGCCAGCACGGTACCGGGACGCAGACGGGCATAAGGGCCGATGATCGACGCCGGGCCGACCACCGCTTCTTCAATATGGCAGAACGGCTTGATCTGCGCACCAGCAGCAATGCGGGCATTGACCAGCACATTGTGGGCCCCCACATGCACGCCGTCGGCCAGTTCGACCTTGCCTTCAAACACGCAACCGACGTCGATCACCACATCGCGACCGCAGATCAGCTCGCCACGTACGTCGATGCGGGCCGGATCCATCAGGGTCACGCCCTGTTCCAGCAATTTCAGGGCAATGGTGCCCTGATGAATACGTTCCAGTTCAGCCAGTTGCACTTTGCTGTTCACGCCCGCCACTTCCCATTGGGCCGACGGTTGCGCTGCCACCACGGGCACGCCATCGGCCACCGCCATGGCGACGATATCGGTCAGATAATACTCGCCCTGGGCATTGTTATTCTTCAAGGCCCCCAGCCACTGTTTCAGGCGGGCAGTCGGCACCACCAGAATGCCGCTATTGATTTCCTTGATGGCGCGCTCGGCTTCGGTGGCATCTTTCTGCTCGACGATGCGCTTGATTTCACCATCTTCGCGGACGATGCGACCCAGACCGAAAGGATCGTCCTGTACCACGGTAAGAATGCCCAGCTTGTCGTTGCCCGCCACATCGATCAGCCTTTGCAGCGTTGCGGCGGTGGTCAGCGGCACGTCACCGTACAGAATCAGGGTAGGGACCTGGTCATCGAGTTCCGGCAGGGCCTGCATCACCGCGTGACCAGTACCGAGCTGCGGTTCCTGCAGGGCAGTCGCGACCTGTTCTGGCTGCTTTGCCAGCATATCGAGGACGGCCGCGCCACCATGGCCGTAAATCACGCATAATCGGCTAGCTGAAAGACGCCGGGCAGTATCGAGTACATGCGACAACAATGGCTTGCCGGCCAGCGGGTGCAGCACTTTCGGCAAGGCCGATTGCATGCGTTTGCCCATACCTGCTGCGAGGATCACTACGTTCATAGCTGCCAGTTCAAAAGAGTTGATCAATACGAAAGTTTAACATGCCCCATCCCGCTGCCAGTGCACTACGTCGTTGTTCCCTGCTGCTGTTTTTGCTGCTGGCGCTAAGTGCCTGCAGTTCGCTGCGGCTGGCCTACAACAACGGCGACACCTTGCTGTACTGGTGGCTGGACGGCTACGTGGATCTACATAGCAGCCAGAAAAGCCGCGTTAAAACCGATATCGACAGGCTGTTCCAGTGGCATCGCAGCACCCAGCTCCATGATTACGCACAGCTGTTACAGGCAAGTCAGCAGCATCTGAGCGGCAACACGGATACCACCCGCCTGCGCGCCAGTTATGACGAGGTCAAGCAACGTAGTCAGGTGTTATTGCTGCAGGCGGTACCGGAACTGGCCGACCTGCTGCGCTCGCTACGCCCGGAGCAGATCACGGCGCTGGAAAAGAAATTCGCCGCCAACAATGCCGAATTCCGCGATAAATACCTGCAAGGCGATATTCAGGCCCAGCAAAAGCTGCGCTATAAAAAGACGCTGGAGCAGCTGGAACT
>JAIELO010000050.1 GCA_019752915.1 Burkholderiaceae bacterium | reverse complement strand
CGTCCGCTTCCAGCGGCCGCGCAAACAGGTATCCTTGTATTTCGTCACAGCCCGATTTTTTCAGGAATGCTAGCTGCTCTTGCGTTTCGACGCCTTCGGCTATGACTTTGTGCTTGAGCTGGCGGGCGATGCTGATGATGGTGTTGGCGATCGCGCAGTCATTCGCGTCACCGGGAATGCCAATGGTGAAGGAGCGGTCGATCTTCAATGTGTCGATCGGGAAGCGCTTCAGATACGATAGGCTGGAATAGCCGGTGCCAAAGTCGTCCAGCGATAGCGTCACGCCGAGCGCTGCGATCTGGTCCATGATGCCGATCACGCGGTCGATGTTGTTCATCAGCGTGCTTTCGGTGATCTCCAGTTCCAGCCACGCGGCATCCAGGCCGTAGCGCTGCAAGGTGGCTGCAACCCGTGCTGGTAGTCCGGCCGTGAATTCGCGTGCCGAGACGTTGACCGCTAGCCGCACCGGCGCTAGGCCCGCCAGTTGCCAGCGCTGGGCCTGCGCACACGCCGCTTCCAGTACCCATTCGCCAACCTGGACTACCAGACCGGTCGCTTCGGCCAGCGGGATGAATTCGGCTGGCGGCACCAGACCGCGTTGCGGATGGCGCCAGCGCACCAGCGCTTCGGCGCCGATGATCAGGCCGGTGGCGATGTCGAATTTGGGCTGGTAATGCAGCAGCAATTCACCATTGCTGAGTGCCTGACGCAGGCCGGTTTCGATGCGCATGCGTTCCTGCATGCCCTGATTCATGTCCTGACTGTAAAACGCTACATGATCGCCTTCGGCACCACCTTCCTGCTTGGCGCGGTACATGGCGATGTCGGCCAGTCGCAGCAAAGTTTCGGCGTCGCTGCCATCCTGCGGATAGACGCTGATGCCGATGCTGCCACCGACCCGCAAATCATGTCCATCGATCAGGAACGGCGTGTTGAGCGTGCCCAGCAGCTTTTGCGCCACCATGCTCGCTTCGAAGTGCTGGCCGATGTCGAACAGGCCGACGGCAAATTCATCCCCGCCGAGCCGCGCCACCAGATCCTGATCGCGCAGCACGGCGCGGAAGCGCAACGCGACTTCCTGCAGCAGTGCGTCGCCAATGGTGCGTCCCAGCGTGTCGTTGATCAGCTTGAAGCGGTTCAGGTCGATAAACAGCACGCAACCGTGCAGCTTGCTGCGCTGGGCCACAGTCAGCGCCTGATCCACCAGCTTGGTCAGCAAGGTGCGATTGGGCAGGTTGGTCAGCGCGTCGTAGTACGCCAGATGGTGGATGCGCTCTTCCGCCTGCTTACGCTCGGTAATGTCGGTCAGGTAGGCGATCAGGCAGATTGGCCGGCCGTGCTTGTCCCGCAGGGGCGACAGCGACAGGCTGGCCCAGAACACTTCGCCGGACTTCTTTTTGCGGCGCACTTCCATCAGCCGTCCACCCTGCTCGAGGAAGGTGTCATCGACGCTTTCGTCTTCGTCTTCGTAGAGGAACAGGATGTTGCGGCCGATTGCCTCCACCGAGCTGTAGCCGAACAGCCGTTCGGCACCTTTATTCCAGCTGATGATGAAGCCGCTCATATCCATGGTCAGTACGGACTCATGAATATGATCGAGGATTTGCGCCTGATGCTGGAGTTGCGATTCCACTTGCACATAGGCGTGGCTGGAGCGCTGTGCCAGCGACTGGGCGTGCAGCACGCCTGCCGCAAGATGGGACAGCGCCAGCAGATGGGCGCGATCGAGCGCGCTATAGTCGGCGCGCCCGGACACCACGAAGCGCCCGAAACTCTGCTCTTCGTAGCAGATCTCCTGCGTCAGGCTGGGTACTGCAGCGTCGTTCGCCGCGACAATTTCAATGATCGGAGGTTCCAGCAGCACGGCCTGCGGGTCAAGGGGAATGAATTCCCCCAGCGGGCTATGCATCACGCTGCGCACGATGCGCCCCAGTTCCTCGCTCAATGCCTCCCCGCGCAAGCGCAACACCGCGTCACAGAGTGCCGCGCTGTTACTCAGAAAATCGGAGGCTGGAGGCGCGAGCATCGCTTATATGTTCCGGCTCACCTGAATCGCCCACTGATGGGCCTGCAATTGTCCGGCCCAGTAGGTTTCGGCATCGATACCTACCTGCTCCAGGCCAGCACGATTCGGCTGCTCCACCAGCTTGAGCAGTTCACCCAGTGCACCACCGCGATCCAGCAAGGCCATCACCACATCCAGATCGAGGCTGAGGGCGGCAACAATCTCCGCCATCGGCATATCCAGCAGCACGTCCAGCAGCGAGAACACGCCCGTGACAAAGGCCATGTCGAGCTGATCGCGATCCCAGTCCAGCGCCTTGCCCAGTGCTTCCATCTGGGCGGCACGCAAGGCTGCCAGCGGCAGCAGCGGATTGGCCTTGCCATCATCCTGCTGGCGCGCGTACAGCAGCAATTGCAACCAGCGCTGCAACTGGCGGCGTCCCAGCACGTTGATGGCTTGTGCGAAGCTGTGGATCGGCGAACTCAGGGCAAACGCGGCCGAGTTCACCAGTTTCAGTAAATGGTAGGACAGCGCCGGATCCTGCTTGAGCAATACTTCCAGCTCGCGCGAATCGGCGTCGCGGGCCAGCAGCCCCAGCAAGGCCAGCAGGCGCTTGCGCGAAGTACCGTCGTTGGCATTCAGGTCACGCGGTGGATGCAGGGCGAAGTCGCCGCTGAACCACGCGAAGCCGGCCTGGGCACATTCGCCGATGCGCTGTTCGCTCGCCATGCCGGTCGCCAGATGGGGACCGGGCTGGCCGATCAGCGCCAGCGTCGGCGGCAAGCTGCTTGCCGCGTCAAAGCTCAGCGAGCGGGCACCGCACAGGGTGGCGGCCATGCCGGCCAGTCCATCGATCATGATGCGGTAGCCTGCTTCGGCATAGCCGGCCAGTTTCTTTTGCACGGCCACATCGGCCACCGCTGTCGCAGGCACGCGCAACACGATGCGGTTGGGTGGCAAGTCCTGCAGTTGCGACAGTTCCAGAGCAGCCGGATTGGGCACCGGCAAAATGCAGTCCAGTGGTAACAATGCGCCCAGCACATCGTCTGTTTTCAGCAACGCCAGCGCGCTCTGCCAGACGTCGCCCGCATCGGCCGAAGGCAGGAGCGATAGCGCTACCCACTCGTTGTGCGCATTGGAAACCGCTTGCAATGCCACTAGCGGGAACAGGCTCGATTCGGACGCAGACATCAGATTCTCTTGGAAAGTTGAGCTCACAATCTTAGTGGAAGAATTAACATAAAGCAATCAATTACCATCAGGCAGGATTGCGATTTGCATCAAGACCAATCTAAGACCAATAAACAACATGCTTTGGAGCAAAAAAATAAAGAACCGCAATATAGCAGAGATCGATGCGCAAACCCGTACAGTTAAAAATTGCTCAACAGAATTAGAGGCGAGACTCTGTTTCCGTACAACAATGCCGACATTAGCCGTGCTGAACGGCAAAGCGGATCAGTTCCGCCTGCCCTTCGATGCCCAGCTTGCGCTTGATGTTGAGGCGGTGGGTTTCCACCGTGCGCACGCTCAGATCCAGCGCGCGGGCAATCTGCTTGTTCGATTCGCCACGTGCTAGATGGCGCAACACTTCCTGCTCGCGAGTAGTGAGTTGCATATCGGGCATCTGCGGCTGGGCCAGCTGACGGGCCAGCGCCGCACTGTAATAGATACCACCCGACATCACCGTTTCGATCGCCAGCACGATATCCTTGCCCGGCGCATCTTTCAGCACATAACCGCGCGCACCGGCACGGATCGCTTGCGACACGTACTCGAGCTTGTCATGCATGGACAGGATCAGCACCGCGATGCGCGGGAAGGCGGCACGAAACTGCGCCGTTGCCTCGATCCCGTTGGTATCGCGCATATTTATATCCATCAGCACCAGATCGACGTCGAACTGGGCCGCCTGCTCCAGTGCTTCGGCAGCACCGCCCGCCTCTGCCACCACCCGGAATTGCGGCATGGCTTCCAGCCGGGCCCGCAGTCCGTCGCGCACCAGCGGGTGATCGTCCACCAGCAGAATTTTGATAGTTCCCGTCATCGTCGCTACTTTCTCTACTGAGGTCATATTGAAGTTCTATGAAGGCGCTGCCGATTTTCCCGTGAATTGCGTCTGGCTGGCGCGAGCCTTCACTGCGAGCCTTCACTGCCACCTTTAACTATTGATGGCAGCGAACGCCGTCAGCACGGTGCCGCCGCTGCCTGAGGCAATGCTGAAGCGCCCGCCGATCGCATCCATGCGCTCCATCATATTGCGCAAACCGATGCCGCGCTGCGGGTGCAGTGCAATCCCCTCCGCATCGAAGCCTTTGCCATCGTCGCGGATCTGCAAGGTCACCCCGGCCGCATCGCCGTGCAAGGCAATCGCAATACTATGCGCTGCCGCGTGACGGCCGATATTGGTGAGCGCTTCCTGCGCCAGCCGGAACAGCACCGTGTTGGCCACATCGGACAGACCATCAATGGCACCGCTGGTCTCGAAGCTGACCGGCGTAGCGCTACTGAGTGTATATTCCTGTCCCAGATGCTTGAGCGCAGCGGCCAGCCCCAGATCGTCCAGAATAGCCGGACGCAGATTGTGGGAAATCCGCCTGACCTCGCCCATCACATTACTTAATTGATCTGCCGCATGATCGAACACGCCCTGCGCCGCTTCCTGCTGGCCCGGCTGCCCCGAGGACAGCCGGATCATACCCGCTTCGATCTGCAACTTGATGGAAACTAGCCACTGGCTGATGCCATCATGCAGATCGCGCGACAGGCGCGCCCGCTCCTCTTCCTGCGATTCCACCACGCGCTGCGCCAGCACTTTAAGCTTGGCATCGGCCACCCGCAATTCGCTGATATTGAGCGCCAGCCCGGAACTGGCCACCGCCACCGCCGCCGCAATCGCAATCGCGGCAATCCACAGCATGGTGTTATGAATATTGCCGGACTGCTGGACATCGACCTTGGCCAGCGCCTGATCAACATCGTCCAGATAGATCCCGGTGCCTAACATCCAGCCCCAGCGCGGCATGGGCACCACGTAACCGAGCTTGGCCACCGGCTTATGGGTGGACGGCTTGATCCACATATAACGCTCCAGCCCGCCTCCGGCGCGGGCACGCTGCAACAGTTTCTGGATGGTGGGCTGGCCCTGCTGGTCGCGCAGATCGTACAGATTGCGTCCCACCAACTCGGGCTGACGCGGATGCATCAGCGAATTGCCCTGCATATCGTAGACAAAGAAATAGCCATCGTCGCCATAACTGAGCGAGGACAAAATACGCTTGGCCTCGCTGCGCGCCGTCTCGTCATCACGCCCCGCCTCATAGAGATGGGCCACGGAATGCATGGCCAGCGTCACGTAGTGTTTGAGTTCGGCTTCCTTACTGCTCAGATAAGCCTGCTGGATGGTGGCGCGCTGCTGCTGCGCCAGCAATTCCGACTGATGCCAGACCGCCAGCGCAATCGCGCATAGCGCCAGAATCAGCGGCGTAATGGCCAGAAACAGGACTTTTTGCCGCAAACGCATGCGCAACCTTCTTCCGATGAGATGCCCCGATTTTACGCGCTCACCCCGCCCAACCACTACGTAGTTATACGGAGTGCGCTTGCGTATTGCTGCGCTTGTGGCGGATATGCGATTCCTGAATACTGGCCATAAGCTGCCAGTATTCCAGTTTCTTGCGAAGCAGCAACACCATCCTTGGAGGAAGTATGCAAACCATTACCCCCCGTGGGCCGACCACTCTGGCCAGCCGGCTAGGCTGGGCTGCCCTCGCCCTGTGCGGCGCCACAGCCTTAGGCGTGGTCGCACTGAAACGCGGCGAATCCATCAGCGCCATCTGGATCGTCATCGCGGCCGTCTGCGTGTACCTGATCGCCTACCGTTTCTATAGCCTGTACATTGCCGACAAAGTGCTGGGCCTCGACAGCCGCCGCCTGACGCCGGCACAACGCCTGAACGACGGTCTGGACCACGTGCCGACCAATAAATACGTGCTGTTCGGCCACCACTTTGCCGCCATCGCCGGCGCTGGTCCGCTGG
>JAIELO010000081.1 GCA_019752915.1 Burkholderiaceae bacterium | reverse complement strand
GCCATCGACACCCCGCCTGGCCTCACCACCTGTTAATCGCAGCATTCACCACCACCAACGATAAGGGAGAGATCATGCATCCATTCAGGCCGGTACCAGCGCCAAGCGCGCCGCCGCGGCGCGCCGCCATCGCAGGCGCGGTGCTCGCGGTCCTCGCGGGCGCAACCGCATCGACACTGCAGGCCGCGCCGCTGGAGACGGACAACCCGGATCTCAGTATCCGCTTCGACAACAGTGTCAAGTACAGCCAAAGCTACAGGCTGCGCGAGGCCTCGCCAGGCCTGGCGAGCTGCGCGATCTGCCTGAACCAGAACGACGGTGACAACAATTTCGGCAAAGGCCTGGTGTCGAACCGCGTTGACCTGCTCAGCGAGATCGACGTCACCTACCAGGACGTCGGCCTGCGCGTCAGCGGGGCGGCCTGGTACGACGCCCAATACCGTTCGTCCAACGACAACAACACCATCACGGCCAACCACGTGCCGGGCAACGCGTTCCCGGCAGTGACGCGCAAGCTGCTGGGGAAGAAGGCGGAGCTGCTGGATGCCTTCGTGTTCGGCAAGGCGCGCCTGAACGACATGCAGGCGAGCTTCCGTTTGGGCCGTCATACGCTGCTATGGGGCGAGAGCCTGTTCTACGGGAGTAATGGCATCGCCGGCGGCCAGGCGCCGACTGACCTGGTCAAGCTGCTCAGCGTGCCCAATGCGCAGTTCAAGGAGACCGCCATGCCGACCGGTAAGCTGTCCGGCCAGGTGCAGGTCAATGAAGCGCTGTCACTGGGGGCCTATTACCAATACGACTGGCGCAAGACCCGGATGATGCCGGTCGGTGGCTATCTGTCGACCTCCGACGCGATGGGGGAGGGGGGCGAGCGCATCATCGCCGGGAATCCGGCCTTGCCCAACCCACCCGCCTTTGCCGCGCTGCCGGAGCAGGAGCCGAAACATGGCGGCCAGTACGGCGCGCAGTTGCGCCTGCGCGCGACCGACATCGACACCGACTTTGGCTTCTATGCGACGCGCTATCATGCGACCACGCCGTCGAACATCTACAGCACGCTGACCGGCTTCCCGCCGGCGCCGCGTCCGTCGACCTTCCAGTGGACCTATGCGGAAGGTGTCCGCGCCTATGGCGTCAGCGTCGCCAAGGCGATTGGTGAAGTGTCGTTGAGTGGTGAGGTGTCCGTACGGCGCAATACGCCGCTGTCGAGCAGCGGTCAGTCCATCCTTGGCAGTATCGGTGTCAATGTCGGCCTGAACAACACCAGCATGCCGGGCTATGCGATTGGCGAAACCGCGCATGCGCAGCTGTCGTGGCTGGCAAGCCTGGGGCCGTCCGTCGTCTCGCAGGAAGCTTCCTTCGTGGGCGAGATCGCCTGGAACCGCATCACATCGGTCACCCGCAACGCCGCCATGCTCAATCCGAACGCGGACCGCTCGGCGACCGCCCTGCGCATGGTGTATTCGCCCACCTACCGTCAGTTGTTCCCTGGCATCGACCTCAGCATTCCGGTCGGCATCAGCCATACGCACGGACGCTCGGGCGCGCTGGGGCCGGGCTTCGGTGTGCATCGCGGCGGCGACTTGAACCTGGGCGTCTCGGCCATTTACCTGAACGGATGGACCCTGGCCGCCAACTATACGCGCTACTACGGGCCGGAAGGTCCGACCCTCGATGGCGCCAACAATGCACAGTTCAAGCAGGCACTGCGGGATCGCGACTACGTCTCGGTGTCGATCCGCAACACATTCTAACCAGGAGCATACATGCACTATATCCACATGAAGAATACGATGGGCTGGATGCCCGGACTCTGCCTGGCGTTCGCTTGCGGCGCCGCCGGACACGCGTATGCCGGCGTATCCGCCGATGAGGCGGCCCAGTTGAAAACAACCTTGACGCCGATGGGCGCGGAACGCGCTGGCAACAAGGACGGGACGATTCCCGCCTGGACCGGCGGCTATGCCACGCCACTACCCGGCTTTAAGAATGGCGGGCGCCGCGGCGATCCCTTCGCCAGCGACAAGCCGCTGTTCCAGATTACCGCCACCAACGTCGACCAATATGCCGACAAGCTCACCGATGGCACCAAGGCGCTGTTGAAGAAGTACCCGAACAGTTACCGGGTCGACGTCTACACGACCCGTCGCACCGCAGCCGCACCACAGTGGGTGTACGACAACACCTTGAAGAACGCCACCAACGCCAAACTGGATGGGGAGATCGTCAGCGGTGCCTACGGTGGCATTCCTTTCCCGATTCCGAAAAGCGGCTGGGAAGTGATGTCGAACCACGTGCTGCATTGGCGCGGCGAAGCGTGGCAGCAGGATTTCCGTCAATACCTGACCACCTCCGACGGCAAGCGCGTGCTCTCCAGTGAAGGCCTGGGCACCTACCAGATGCCCTATTATTTCAAGGATGGTGGCGACAAGTTCAAGCACAATAATTCCTGGATGCTGCGCCTGGTGACGGCGGCGCCCGCGATTCGTGCCGGCGAAGCCATCACCGGATCGGAGAACCTGGATCCGGACAAGACCCAGACCTGGGTCTACCTGACGGGGCAGCGGCGTACCCGCAAACTGCCGAATGCCTGCTGCGACACGCCAACACCCGCCTCGGCCGGTGTGATGAGTTTCGACGAGATCGACGTCTGGGGCGGTCGGGGCGACCGCTTCGACTGGAAGATCGTCGGCAAGAAGGAGATGTATATTCCGTATAACGCCAATGGTCTGTTTACGCCCAAAAGCGATGCCGACGTCTTCGGTCCCCATCACCTGAATCCGGACCACGTGCGTTGGGAGTTGCACCGCGTATGGGTGGTCGAGGCCACGCTCAAGCCGGGCAAGCGCCATCAGGCGCCGCGCTCGCGCTACTATGTGGATGAGGACACCTGGGTGGCGGTGCTGGGCGACCGCTGGGACGCCAAGGGCCAGCTGTGGAAGACGCTGTGGTCGCATCCGGTCGTGATGCCGGACTTGCCTGCCACCACCCCGCCGCAGCAGTTCGGTTTTAATGACCTGATCACCGGCGCCTGGTACATGAGCGGGGTGGTGAACGAGAAGAACACCCACTACCGCATCATCAGCCGGCAGCCAGAGGCCAGCTTCACCGGCGACGCGCTGGCGGGTGAGGGCGTGCGCTAGCGGCAACCGGGTTGGCTGTCGCCACTGGCGCCGGCCAACTCAGGCAAGATGACCGTTACCCGGCAAGGCCAGCGGCGCCCGGCTCTGCGCGTTGTTTTCCCGGACCAGCTTGGCCAGCAGTGCCATGAAACTTTGCTGCTCCTCGGGACTCAGGGGCGCCAACAGGCGCTCGCGCAGCCGCAAGGCCCCGGCCTGCATGTTTTCGAGCATGCGTATGCCGTTCGGTGTAATGGTCAGTGCCCGCTGCCGCCGGTTATGGGGAATCACGCGCCGCTCCAGCAGCGATTTCTCTTCCAGTCTTGCGCACACGCTTGCTCCGGTTGAGGTATCGATTGCGATCAGGCCGGCCAGGGAAACCTGGTCGATACCGGGATGCAGCGCAAGCTGGCTGAGAATTGCATACTGCACCGGCGTCAGTTCGTCGCCCAGTTCATCGTAAAAGAGCGAGACCGAGATCTGCTGCGCGCGGCGCAGCAGGTGGCCAGGGTGGTCGTAGATGTTGAGCATCTCGCGAGATTGAACGTCGTGTGGCGGGTCGGTCGGCATGGTCGGCAAGCGTGGTGGGTCACACCAATGAAATCGTAAGGTGGCAGTTTACTTCGTCGCTGAAAAAGCTGATACTGGTTTAAACATTCAGTACACTGAATGTTGATATTCACACCATTTAATTTACTAATTCAAACAGGAGGCAAGCATGTTCCCGAAAAATGCATGGTACGTCGCGTGTACCCCGGACGAAATCGCAGACAAGCCCTTGGGGCGCCAGATCTGCGGCGAACGGATCGTGTTCTACCGCGGTCAGGGCGGCAAGGTGGCGGCAGTCGAGGATTTCTGTCCGCACCGGGGCGCGCCGTTATCGCTCGGCTATGTCCAGGACGGCAATTTGGTCTGCGGCTACCACGGCCTCGAGATGGGCTGCGAAGGCAAGACGATCAGCATGCCGGCCCAGCGCGTACGCGGCTTCCCCTGCATCCGCAGCTATCCGGTCGAAGAACGTTATGGCTTCATCTGGGTCTGGCCGGGTGACGCGAAGCTGGCCGAGCCGGGCCAGATCCACCATCTCGAATGGGCGGACAATCCGGCGTGGGCCTATGGCGGCGGGCTGTATCACATCCACTGCGATTACCGCCTGATGATCGATAACCTGATGGACCTCACGCATGAGACCTATGTGCACGCGACCAGCATCGGCCAAAAGGAGATCGATGAGGCGCCGGTGACGACCAAGCTGGAAGGCGAGCAGGTGGTGACCAGCCGCTTCATGGACAACATCATCGCGCCGCCGTTTTGGCGCGAGGCGTTGCGGCTCAATGGCCTGGCGCACGATGTCCCGGTGGACCGCTGGCAGATCTGCCGTTTCAATGCCCCCAGCCACGTCATGATCGAAGTCGGCGTGGCGCATGCAGGTAAAGGCGGCTACCACGCGGAACCGGCCGATAAGGTGTCGAGCGTCGTGGTTGACTTCATCACGCCGGAAACGGAGACCTCGCACTGGTATTTCTGGGGAATGGCCCGCAAATTCAAGCCGGAAGACGCGGAGCTGACCAGGATTATCCGCGAGGGGCAGGGCAAGATCTTCGGCGAAGACCGCGAAATGCTGGAACGCCAGCAGCAGAACTTGCTGCGTCACCCCGAGCGCAAGTTACTGATGCTGAACATCGATGCCGGCGGCGTGCAGTCGCGCCGGGTTATCGACCGCTGGATCGCGCAAGAAGGCGATGCCCAGGAGGCGGCATGAGCACGATCGAGGTTCGCGTCGCGGCGAAAGAGCAGGTGGCCGAGGGCATCTGCAGCTACGAATTGGTGCGGCTCGACGGAGCGTCGCTGCCGCCGTTCGACGCCGGCGCCCATATCGATGTGCATGTCGGCGACCAGCACGTACGTCAGTATTCGCTGTGCAATGCGCCGCATGAAACGCACCGCTACCTGATCGGTGTGCTGCGCGACGCCAACTCGCGTGGCGGCTCGCTGGCGATGCATGATGGGGTGCATGCCGGGTCCATCCTCGCGATCAGCGCGCCCCGCAACCACTTTCCCCTGGTCGATGCGCCGCGCACGCTGCTGATCGCCGGCGGCATCGGTGTCACCCCCATCCTGGCGATGGCCGAAGCGCTGGCGTCGAAAGGGGCCGCGTTCGAGATGCACTACTGCGCGCGGTCGCCGGAGCGTACCGCGTTCCGCGAACGTATCGCCGCATCCAGTTTTTCCCGGCAGGCGCACTTCCATTACGACTCCGGCGACGCGGCGCAGAAGCTGAACCTGCCAGCCCTGCTGGCGGCGCCTGCCGACACCCACCTGTATGTGTGCGGTCCGTCGGGATTCATCGCGTACGTGCTGGCTTCGGCCCGCGCCCAGGGCTGGCCGGAAGCCCAGTTGCACGTTGAGTACTTTTCAGGGGCGGTCGTCGACACCGCCGGCGACCAGCCGTTCGACGTGAAAGTCGCATCGAGCGGCCAGGTACTGACAGTGCCGGCCGGGCGCACCGTCATCGAGGTGCTGGCGGAGCAGGGCATCGAGCTGCCGTATTCGTGCGCGGAAGGCGTCTGCGGGACATGTGTCACCCGTGTGCTGGACGGCGTGCCGGATCATCGCGACCTGTACCTGACCGCCGACGAACAGGCGGCGAACGACCAGTTCATGCCGTGCTGTTCGCGTGCCAGGACCAGCCAGCTCGTGCTGGACATTTAACGACGACTCTCAGCCTGATGGAAACACAGCAATGAAAACAGTGATGCTTTTGTGTGGCCTGCTATGTGACGACGTGGTGTGGGAAGCCCAGGCCCAGGCCTTGCGGCGCGACTACGACGTCCGGATCGTCACATTCGTGGAACAGGATTCGATGCAGGCCATGGCCGAGCACGTCCTGCGCCATGCGCCGGCAAGGTTTGCGCTGGCCGGCCATTCGATGGG
>JAIELO010000299.1 GCA_019752915.1 Burkholderiaceae bacterium | reverse complement strand
ACGATCTTGTCGATCAGGCCCATCGCCTTCAGACGGTGTGCCGTCAGACCCAGCGCTTCGGCCGCATCGGCCGCACGCTCCGAGGTCTTCCACAGAATCGAGGCGCAGCCTTCTGGCGAAATCACCGAGTAGGTCGCGTATTGCAGCATCAGCACGGCATCGCCCACGGCAATTGCCAGCGCGCCGCCGGAACCGCCTTCACCGATGATGGTGGCGATCAGTGGCACTTTCAGCTCAGCCATCACGTACAGATTGTGGCCGATCGCTTCCGACTGGCCGCGCTCTTCCGCGTCGATGCCGGGGAATGCACCCGGGGTGTCCACGAAGGTGAAGATCGGAATGCCGAATTTCTCAGCCAGCTTCATCAGGCGCATAGCCTTGCGATAGCCTTCCGGTTTCGGCATACCGAAGTTGCGCATAGCGCGTTCTTTGGTATCGCGACCCTTCTGATGGCCGATGACCATGCAGGCCTGACCGTTGAAACGGGCCAGACCGCCCACCACGGACAGATCGTCCGCATAGCTGCGGTCGCCATGCAGTTCGTGGAAGTCGGTGAAGATTTCGTTCACATAGTCCATGGTGTATGGACGCTGTGGATGGCGCGCAATCTGCGCTACCTGCCAGGGGGTCAGCTTGGCGTAGATGTCTTTGGTCAGTTGCTGGCTCTTTTTCGCCAGACGGTCGATCTCCTCGGAGATGTCGACTGCCGAATCGTCTTGGACGAAACGCAATTCTTCGATTTTTCCATCGAGTTCGGCGATCGGTTGCTCAAAGTTGAGGAAAGTCGTTTTGGTCATTGTACCTCCGTATTTATTCTCAGCCGCGCGGACATAGTAACGCCTCGCTCAGCGATTAGAGTCTCTATTCTACAGCAAGCGGGTCCAGACTACGCCATAAATACCATGTGGCGACCGTGCGCCACGGCTCCCAGTTGGCAGAAACTTCGCGCGCATCACTGCGCGAAACGGGTTCGCCGGAGAAGTAATTCTGGCTAATTCCCTGTATCAGACCGGGGTCGTCGAGGGGCAGAACATTCGGACGCAGCAGGTTAAAGATCAAAAACATCTCGGCAGTCCAGCGGCCGATACCGCGGATCTGCGTCAGTTCCGCAATCACCGCCTCATCGTCCATTTGATCCCACTGACTGGTGTGGACGCGCTTGTTTTTGAAGTGATCGGCCAGATCCAGGATGTACTCGGTCTTGCGCTTGGACAAACCGCAAGCGGCCACCTGCTCGGCGCCGGCCTTGATAATCTGTGCCGGCGTGCATTTCGGACTGATCAGCAGCAGCTTGTGCCAGGCCACATCAGCCACCCGGGTGGTGACCTGCTGGCCGACGATGGAACGGGCCAAGGTAGTAAACGGGTCGCCATGGCCGACCAGACACAGGTCACCAAATTGCGGAATGAGCTTCTTCATGATGCGATCACGCTTCATCAGCTCGATTTTGGCCTGCTCCCAGTACGGCGGTACCGCCGTGACCGGGCCTGCGCCCCCGTTATCCTTGGCCGTGACCATTATGCGCGACGCCAGTTGGTCGTGCCGTCAGGCTTGTCTTCGAGGATGATGCCAGCTGCCAGCAGTTCGGCGCGGATCCGGTCGGATTCGGCGAAATTGCGTGCCTGCTTGGCGGCGCTGCGCTGCGCAATCGCAGCGGCAATGCCCTCATCGCCCGCACCGGCAGCGTCGCCCACGGCGGCCTGCAGGAATTGCTGCGGGCTGCGTTCCAGCAGACCCAGCACGGCGGCCAGACCTTTGTACTGGCTGGCCAGACGGGCCGATTTGGTTTTGTTGATCTCGCTGGCCAGATCGAACAGCACGGCCAGCGCCAGCGGCGTATTGAAGTCGTCATCCATCGCTTCGGCGAAGCGACGTGCGTGCTCTTCCTGCCAGTCCAGCGCGGCGCCATCGTCGGCCACACCGTCCAGCGCCGTGTACAGACGCGTCAGAGCGCCACGGGCGTCGTCCAGATGGGCGTCCGAGTAATTCAGCGGGCTGCGGTAGTGGGCACGCATGATGAAGAAGCGCACCACTTCGGCGTCATACTTTTTCAGCACGTCGCGGATGGTGAAGAAATTGCCCAGCGATTTGGACATTTTCTCGTTATCGACGCGCACAAAGCCGTTGTGCACCCAGTAATTGACCGGCGCACGGCCGAATGCGCCTTCCGACTGGGCGATTTCGTTTTCGTGGTGCGGGAATTGCAGGTCGGCGCCACCGCCGTGGATGTCGAAATGCTCACCCAGCAGTGCCGAGCACATGGCCGAGCACTCGATATGCCAGCCCGGGCGGCCTTTGCCCCACTTGGAATCCCATTTCACTTCGTCCGGTTCGGACTCTTTCGAGGCTTTCCACAGCACGAAGTCGAGCGGATCACGCTTGCCGGTATTCACGTCGACACGTTCGCCGGCGCGCAGATCGTCCAGCGATTTGCCCGACAGACGGCCATAGTTGGCGAAGTTGCGCACCGCGTAGTTGACGTCGCCGTCGCTGCCCTGATAGGCCAGATCCTTGGCTTCCAGCTGTTCGATCAGTGCCAGCATTTGCGGCACGTACTGGGTGGCGCGTGGCACCAGCGTCGGCGGCAGTATGCCCAGCGCCTGCGTGTCTTCGTCCATGTACTGGGTGAAACGGCTGGTCAGCTGGCCGATGGTTTCGCCGTTTTCCACGGCGCGTTTGATAATTTTGTCATCGATATCGGTGATATTACGGGCGTACGTCACCTCGTAACCGGAGGCCAGCAACCAGCGATACATCACGTCGAACGCCATCATCATGCGCGCATGGCCGATGTGGCAGTAATCATAAATAGTCATGCCGCAAACATACATGCGGACTTTGCCTGCTTCGATTGGTACGAACGTCTGTTTGTCACGCGCTAGCGTGTTGTAAATCTTTAGATTGCTCATCGGCTCTTGCTATTTCTATTTTTTATACGCGCGACGGTCGTCAGCCAGCCCCCGTCCTGTCGCGAACACGACGGGTAAAAGCTGGAACACCCCGTTTATTCTTTCCACTCTGAAGGAGTAGAATGGGCAAGTATAGCATTGATAAAAACAGCATTGGCCCGATATGCCTTATGATTTTTTGGCAAGTCGTCATGATCAATATCAACAACAACTCGACAAGGAAGTAACAATGCAAGTAACCAAGCCTTCACTGTTCGGCAAACTGATGTCGGTGTTCGCCGGTGTGGCTCTGTCCGGCGCTGCGCTGGCCGCGCCAACCGCCCCGGTCACCACGCCACAGGTCGAAATCAAGACCTCGATGGGCGATATCGTGGTCGAACTGAACGCCGAGAAAGCCCCGAAAAGCGTCGACAACTTCCTCACCTATGTCAAAGCCGGCTTCTACAAAGGCACCATCTTCCACCGCGTGATCGACGGTTTCATGATTCAGGGCGGCGGTTTCGATGAAAAACTGCAGCAGAAGAAGACCAACAAGCCGGTGCCGATCGAGTCGCAGAACGGCTTGACCAATGACACTTACACCATCGCCATGGCGCGCTCCGGTGATCCAAACTCGGCCACCTCGCAATTCTTCATCAATGTCGACAATAATGCCGCCCTGAACTACCCGGGCCGCGACGGTTTCGGCTATACCGTGTTCGGTAAAGTCATCAAGGGTCAGGAAGTGGTCAATAAGATCAAAGCGGTGCTGGTCGATGACAAAGGAATCTTCCAGAACATCCCGGTCGTGCCTGTGGTCATCAAGTCGGCCACAATTTTAAAGACGCCGATCGCCGTAAAACAGTAAAATAGCGCGCTTAGCTTTTTCCAACCTCAGGATAAACATTATGACTAACGTAATCATCACCACCAATCTGGGCAAAATGACCGTCGAACTGAACGACGAAAAAGCGCCTAAATCGGTTGCTAACTTCCTCGCCTACATGGAAGCCGGCCACTACACCAACACCATCTTCCACCGCGTCATCGACGGTTTCATGATTCAGGGCGGCGGTTTCGAGCCAGGCATGAAACAGAAGCCAGCGGACACCACCGTGGAAAACGAAGCCAAAAACGGCCTGAAAAACGAGCCATACACCCTGGCCATGGCCCGTACCTCGGCACCGCACTCGGCGTCGGCACAGTTCTTCATCAACGTGAAGAACAACGGCTTCCTGGACTACCCGGGTCAGGACGGCTGGGGCTATGCCGTATTCGGTAAAGTCATCGAAGGCACCGAAGTTGTGGACGCCATCAAGAAAGTAAAAACCACCCGCGCCGGCATGTTCGCCGACGTACCAGCAGAAGACGTCATCATCGAAAAAGTCGAACTGGCTGCTTAATCAGCATCCATTGTTGACCGATCTGGCTGAGCACAGTCATATGACTTCAGCAAGCACGCGCGCCGGCCAGACCGGTGCGCTGCTGATCTCCGATCTGCATCTGCAGTCCGCGCACGCTGCCACCACGGCAGCGTTCTTCCGCTTTCTGGAAGAACAGGCGCGGCACACGCAACAACTCTATCTACTCGGCGACCTGTTCGAATACTGGGCTGGCGACGACGACCTGCAAGACCCCTATCATCAGCAAATCATTACTGCCCTGCGCCAGTTGAGCGACGCGGGCGTGGCCATCTTCTGGATTGCCGGCAATCGCGATTTCCTCGTCGGCGCGGCGTTTGCCGAAGCGGCCGGTGTGACGCTGCTGGCCGAACCATACGTGGCCTGCGTCGGCGGGCAACGCGTGGTGCTGCTGCATGGCGATGCCCAGTGCACCGAAGATACGCAATACATGGCCTTCCGCGCCATGGTGCGTCAGCCAGCATGGCAACAGCAATTCCTTGCCACCCCGCTGGCACAGCGCAAAGCCATCATTGCCGGCATGCGCGAAAGCAGCCGCAAAGATCAGGGCAACAAAACGTACGAAATCATGGATGTCACGCCGGACGCGATCGAGGCGGTGTTTGCCGCGACCGACTGCGACGTGATGATTCATGGCCACACGCACCGCCCTGCACTGCATACCATCGCCGGACGACGCCGCTACGTGCTGCCGGACTGGGAGCCGGACGCTAAGCCAGCGCGCGGTGGCTGGATCGTTATCGACCTGCAGGGCGGCATCTCCCGCCACGCGCTCGACGGCACCCTGCTCGCAGACTGATTCGCCTGTGCAGTGTTAGCGCGGCAGCGACGCCAGCGCCACCTGCAGACGACGGATCAAGGTTTCATTCATGGTGTGGGTATGACGATTCCAGCGCGCCATGGTGCGCTGCAGTTCCGCATCGAGTTGGCGGGCACGCTGCACATCGCCCTGCCCCGCCGCCCAGATTGCCATTTCCGCTTGCGCCGTAAAACTGTTGTAGCGCGCGAGTGCCGCTTCAAATTCGGCGCCTGCTTCGCTATGTCGTCCTTCTGCGGCATAGGCTTGTGCCAGCATCAGCGCGACCTGTTCGCCACGAAATGCGGCATCGCTGGTGCGGATGGTCTGCAGGTGAGCAATCGCAGCCGCTGCCCGGCCACAGGCCAGACTAGCATGCGCTGCGCCGAAGCGGATTTCCAGATCGCTGGCAAACGGCCCCTGCAGGCAGGCTTCGTAGCTGGCTGCGGCAGCGCTAGCGTCGCCACTGGCCAGTTGTGCTGCGGCCAGTCGCATCTGATTCTGTGCGGTCGGCGTAAATTCATAGGCATCGCGCGCTTCGCGCAATTCACGGCCCGGATCGAGTGTGCGCGCTGCGACGGTGACGGCTTTGCGGGCGCCATGATGCAGTTTCGAATCGGGCAAATAGATGGCGATGAAATACACCACGCTGCCAAACAGCGGAAACATGAAAAGAATCATCAACCAGTAAAGCTGCTGGCCGCTGCGAATCACATGCACGGCAAAAAACAGTGCGATCAGCACATGCAGCCCAATTCCGAAAATTTCCATCGCTTACTCTCCATTCAACAATGGGCGCATTGTAGAAGTTCTTGCCTCGGCTCACAAGAAACCTTGCAATTTCCCTAAGCGGGCGGCGTTGCCGCGTAACGGTACGTTACAAAAAACCATTGGCGCTGATGAGTAAACAGGAATAAATTACCATACGGCAATAACGAAACTCTCGATCAAGGATGCCCCA
>JAIELO010000393.1 GCA_019752915.1 Burkholderiaceae bacterium | reverse complement strand
AGCAGTGTGCGCGAATCGGCACCTTTGAATTGCGGGTCAGTGTCCGGGAAGTGCTTGCCGATGTCGCCCAGTGCCGCAGCACCGAGCAGCGCGTCGGTGATGGCGTGCAGCAACACGTCGGCGTCGGAGTGACCGAGCAGTCCCAGATGGTGGGGAATCTCGACGCCGCCAATAATCAGTTTGCGGCCTTCGACCAACTGGTGGCAGTCGTAACCCTGCCCGATACGGAATGGAAGTTTGTTCATGGTGTGTTCAGGTTGATTCGCCCGCTGCCAGATACATCTCGGCGATGCGTAAATCGGCGGGCAAGGTCACTTTCAGATTGCGGGGATGGCCTTCGATCAGGCGCGGCGTCAGTCCGAGCAGTTCGACGGCGCTGGCATCGTCGGTGATGGCGTTCGGATCGCTGGCACTCGACAGTGCCCGCAGCAGTAACTGGTAGCTGAACATCTGCGGCGTCTGCGCCAGCCACATGCCATCACGGGCAATCGTGGCGGCAGCGCACACGCCCTGCGCCGCCGGTGCGCTGCGCTTGACGGTATCGACCACCGGCAATGCCAGCAGGCCGCCGGCAGGATCCTCGCCAACGCCGTCAATCAGGCGCGTGATCAGCGCCGGCGTCAGGCCGGGACGGGCTGCGTCATGCACCAGTATCATGTCAGTCGCCGAGACCTCAGCTGCCACGGCACGCAAGCCATTGAGCACGCTATCCATGCGCGTCGCGCCGCCACAGCGCAGCACTGTGACGCCACTCAGATCGGCCGGTAGCACGTCGTCGATATAACCATCATCGGCACTGACCACGACGTAGGTGTGCGCGATCAGTTCACTGGCGCGGAAAGCCTCGACGGTATGGCGCAGCATCGCTAGGCCGCTCAGCGGCAGGTACTGTTTCGGATGGCCAGCGGCCATGCGGGCGCCGACGCCAGCGGCAGGCAGCAAAGCGAAATAGCGCGGTGTGTGAGCCTTGTGAGCTGTTTGAAACGTGTCGTTCATATTTTCTACTGTCTATTCTGGCGCTTGAGCAGGATCGCGGCGATGGCGCCGTTACAGACCTTGCCCATGCGCGCATATTCTTCCGGTGTGTCGATCAGCGCCTGCTTGTCTTTACCCTTGTCGAATTCGTCGCGGATAAACGGAAACCAGACGCTGTTAATTTCATGTTCAAGTGCCGACATGGCCGTGCCGGACGGCGCATACAGTGGCCGCGCATCGAAGCGTTTGTTGAGCGCATCGCGCACCACTTTCTCGACCCGCACCAGATTATCCATATACGCCTGCAGGTGGCGCTGCTCGTGTTCCAGTATCACCTGATAGGCGCAGCTACCGGGCACGAACTCGTTGCCGACATAGATCAGCACAGGCGAATAATTAAGCGTCAGCTCGACCCGCGGCGCGATGCATTCGTAGCCGGTGGCGGGGTCCTGCAGAATCGCACCGCCCAGCGATACCGCGGATTGTCCTTTGGTGACAGTCAGCCCCAGTGTCGCCATGTGTTGCTCGGCACTGCCGCTGCGCGCCGTCAGAATATTGTAGGGCAGCTGGTTATTTACCGTATAGCCATTGGTGCGCGAGGACAGTACCGATACGGTTTTGGCGATGCTGTCTTCGCAGCGCACCTGAAACGGCGTGCGTGCCGCGCCGCTCGCGCTACTGGCTGGCGTCGTCGCCGCGCCGCCATTCGCGGCCGCAGCCATCTCCGCAGCAGTGGCCGAGGTACTCACAACAGACAGCATCAACACCGCAGCCATCGCGCCACCCGACAACCCGCACCGCACTGTCAGCGCTGCTGGCAGTAACACTATTCGGCGCAGGGCGGACACGCTGGAGCGCATCAGAGTTTCCAGTCGCCCGAACGCAGCTTATCGAGCCAGAAGATGCCGATCACGGTCTTCACGTCGGTGATCGCACCATCGCGCACGCCTTGCAGCAATTCGTCGATGGTGGCGGTATAGGTTTCGAGGAATTCGCCCTCGTCGAGTTTTTGCTGCCCCGCTTTCAGGCCGCGCGCCAGATACAGATCGAGATGTTCATCCGAATACGCAATCGCGTTATGAATGCGGGTGACGTACTGCCACTCGCTGGCCGTATAACCGGTTTCTTCTTCCAGTTCGCGCTGGGCGCTGGCAAGGGGGGCTTCGTTATGGTCGATCTTCCCGGCCGGGAACTCGAGGAATACCCGCCGCAGCGGGTAGCGATACTGGCGTTCCATCAGCACCGTGCCATCGTCGAGCAGCGGCAGAATCACCACCGCGCCGGGATGCAGCACGTATTCGCGTTGCGCAGGCTGGCCGTCCGGTAGCGCGATGTTATCGCGCTGAATCTTGAGGAAGTGGCCGTCGTAGACCAGTTCACCGTCGATACGGGTTTCTACCAGATGCTTGTCCATGCCTGCTCCACGTCGTTGAAGAACGATAGTGTATCAGTCGTGACGCTTACGCAGGTAGCGCAGAATAAAACCGGGGAATGCCAGTACGATGAAGATGCAGGCGGAGATGGCGTAGAACTCCCACGACTGCGGGAAACGGTTGCCGAGACGGGCTTCGAGCGCGAAGCCGATTGCGCCCACGACACCGTACAGCACGACCATTTCGGCCAGCCGTACGATCAGCGGTTTGCCCTGCCAGCGGGTGGGCACACAGGCGAACACCCGCTCATTGAGGAACGGCAGGTTGGCGGCCGCGAATGCGATCACGATCACCAACCAGCTTGCGACAGAAACATCCATCAGGTGTTCAGGGTGATGGTCATGGCTTTCAGGCAGGCTGCCAGCAGCGGACCAGGCAGTACGCCCAGCAGCACGATGGCAATCCCGTTCAGGCTCAGTGCCACGCCCATGTCGCCTTTGAAGACGATCGGCGAGGTATCAGCCGGTTCATCGAACCACATGACTTTCACCACGCGCAGGTAGTAGAACGCGCCGATCAGCGAGAACATCACTGCGAGCACGGTCAGCCAGATCTGGCCGGTGCCCAGCACGGCGGTCAGCACCGAGAACTTGGCGGCAAAGCCCATCAGCGGTGGCACACCGGCCAGCGAGAACATCAGCGCCGACATCACGACAGCGAACCAGCCACTGCGCTTGCTCAGGCCCTTCAGGTCAGCCAGATTCTCAGCTTCGAAACCGGCACGCGACAACAGCATCAGCACGCCGAAGCTGCCGATGGTGGTCAGCACGTAGGTGATGGTGTAGTACATCGCTGCGCTATACGCGGCCGACGCACCGGTGCGGTCGGTGGTGCCGGCCACGCCAGCCAGCAGGCCGAGCAGAACGAAGCCCATCTGTGCGATGGTCGAGTAAGCCAGCATACGCTTGATGTTGGTCTGGGCGATGGCGGTCAGGTTACCGATGGCCAGCGACAGTACCGCCAGAATCATCAGCATCTGCTGCCAGTCCACTGCCAGTGGCAGCAGGCCTTCCACCAGCAGGCGGATGCAGATAGCGAAGGTAGCGATCTTCGGAGCGCCACCCAGCAGCAGGGTTACTGCCGTTGGCGAACCTTCATAGACGTCCGGTACCCACATGTGGAATGGTACAGCGCCCAGTTTGAAGGCCAGACCAGCGACCAGGAATACGATACCGAACACCAGAATGGTCGGCTTGACGGTGCCGCCAGCAACCATCGCGGAAACGCTGCGGATGTCCAGCGTACCGGTTGCGCCGTACAGCATCGAAATACCATACAGCAGGAAGCCGGAAGCCAGTGCGCCGAGGATGAAGTACTTCATCGCCGCTTCGGTGGCCTTGTGATTATCACGACGCAGCGCAACCAGTGCGTACAGCGACAGCGACATCAGTTCCACGCCCAGATACACGGACAGGAAGTTGGCGCCGGAGATCATCACCATCTGACCGAGCACGGTGAACAGGGCCAGCACGTAGAACTCGCCGCCCAGATTACCGCTCAGCATACCGCGGTCACCCACGTACTGGCGCGAATACACCAGCGTCAGGCCCACCGTCAGGTAGGTAAATACCTTGAGCAGATTGGACATCGGGTCGGACACGAACATACCGTTGAAGGTGTAGACCGTGTGACCGGAGACGAAGTCGTTGTAGCTCAACACGCCGCACACCAGCAACGTCGCCAGCGACAGCACGTAGGTCAGCGAACGCTGTCCCTCTTTCAGGAACATGTCGATCAACAGGATTACCGAGGCGCCGATCAGCAGAACCATCTCTGGGTACACGGGCACCATGTCGATAACAGCTTGTGGAATTGGAGTAGTCATGTATGTGTTTCCGTTTTCAGTAAGGCAGCTTGCTTTGGGCGACGTGCGCCAGCAGGTCTGCAACCGAGGTTTGCATCGTGTCGGTGAATGGTGCTGGGTACAGACCCATCGCCAGTACCGCAATGGCCAGAATGCCCAGCATCAGGAATTCACGACCGTTCACATCGACCAGCTCCGCCACGTGGTGGTTTGCCACTTTGCCGAAGATGACGCGTTTCGCCATCCACAGCGAGTAGGCAGCGCCGAAGATCAGTGCCGTTGCAGCCAGCATGCCGATCCAGAAGTTGTACTGGGTAGCGCCGAGGATCACCATGAACTCGCCGACGAAGCCGGAAGTCGCTGGCAGGCCGCAGTTAGCCATCGAGAAGAAGATGAACAGTGCTGCGAATTTCGGCATCTTGTTGACCACACCACCGTAGTCGGCGATCTGGCGCGAGTGCGCCTGGTCATACAGCACGCCGATGCACAGGAACATCGCGCCGGAAATGAAACCGTGCGAAATCATCTGCATGATTGCGCCCTGCACGCCCATCGAATTGAAGATGAAGAAGCCCAGCGTGACGAAGCCCATGTGCGCGATCGAGGAGTAGGCGACCAGCTTTTTCATGTCTTTCTGTACCAGTGCTACCAGACCGACATAGATCACGGCGATCAGCGACAGAGTGATCACGAAACCTGCCATGTATTTCGATGCGTCAGGGGTGATCGGCAGCGAGAAACGCAGGAAGCCGTAGGCACCGAGTTTCAGCATGATCGCGGCCAGCACGGCGGAACCGCCGGTTGGCGCTTCCACGTGCACGTCTGGCAGCCAGGTGTGCACCGGGAACATTGGTACTTTCACGGCGAAGGCCATGAAGAAGGCCAGGAAGATGAAGATCTGCTCTTTCATCGTCAGGGCAATCTTGTGCCACATCAGGATGTCGAAACTACCGCCCGACACTTTGTACAGGTAGATGATGGCGACCAGCGTCAGCAGCGAACCGAAGAAGGTGTACAGGAAGAACTTGAACGACGCGTACACGCGGTTTTCACCACCCCAGACACCGATGATGATGTACATCGGGATCAGGGTCGCTTCGAAGAAGAAGTAGAACAGCAGACCGTCCATGGCGCAGAACACGCCGATCATCAGACCGGACAGGATCAGGAAGGCGCCCATGTATTGTGCAACGCGCTTCTGGATCACCTGCCATGCCGAGATCACCACGATCACGGTGATGAAGGCGGTCAGCGGTACGAACCACAGCGACAGGCCGTCAATGCCCAGCGAGTAGTAGATGTTGAAGCGTTCGATCCATGGCGAGCGTTCGACGAACTGCATGCCGTGGGCCGAGTTACTGAAATTGGTAATCAGCGGAATCGTGGCAGCGAAGCTGACGATAGCGCCGATCAGCGAACCAACGCGCACCAGCGCGGCGTTGGTGTCACGACCGAGGGCCAGCACGATCAGGCCGAAGATAATCGGGAGCCAGATCGCGAGGCTCAGGTACGGAGGTAAGGTGGATATGGTTGACTGCATCATGGTTATCGTTATCTCTTTATGCGTATCAGCTAATTAAGCGTGCCAAAACGGCAGGAAGTAGATCAGGAACCCCAGAATGCCGAGGATCATGACAAACGCGTAGTGGTAGATAAAACCAGTCTGCGCCAAACGGGTCAACGCCGAGAACCAGCCCACTACTTTGGCGCTGCCGTTTACCAGCAGGCCATCGATCAGGGTACGGTCACCAACGTTCCACAGACCGTTACCCAGAGCACGTGCGCCACCGGCAAACACGATCTCGTTGAACTTGTCCATGTAGTACTTGTTGTCCAGCAGGGTGTGCAGGAACTTGAACTTGTCGAAGAACCAGGCTGGTACACGCGGATTGATCATGTAGCAGTAGTAAGCGG
>JAIELO010000305.1 GCA_019752915.1 Burkholderiaceae bacterium | reverse complement strand
CCCAGCGTACGGGCCGCTTCCAGCAGGGTGACTTTGTAACCGGCACTGGCCAGTTCCACGGCGGCGGCACAGCCAGCCCAGCCGCCACCGACCACGGCCACGCTGCGTGTCGTGGCCAGGTGGTCGGACGCGGCACTGCCGCGCTGTTCGAGCGGCGGATTAGCCACGGATATAGGTTTTCCAGGCCAGCCACAGTTTGCGGATCGGCGTCAGGGAAATGCGCTGAGTCAGCACGTGGTAGCCATCGGCCTCGACTTCCGTCAGCAGGGTGCGGTAGATGGCCGCCATCATCAGGCCGGGGCGCTGGGCGCGCCGGTCTTCTTTCGGCAACAGCGCATACGCTTCATCGTAAGCGCTCTGGGCGCGGGCGATCTGGAAGGCCATCAGCTTTTCGAACTGCTCGCTATGGCGGGCATTCAGCAGGTCGGCAGCAGTGACGTTAAATTGCTGTAATTCGCTGATCGGCAGGTAGATGCGGCCTTTGCGGGCATCTTCGCCGACGTCGCGGATGATGTTGGTGAGCTGGAAGGCATGGCCGAGCTTCTCGGCGTAGCGCAGCGTCTCGGGACGGGTCACGCCGAAAATGCTGGCCGACAGAATGCCGACCACACTGGCCACATGCCAGCAATACTTGCTGAGCGCGGCGTAATCGAGGTAGCGGGTCTGGTTCAGGTCCATTTCCATGCCGTCGATGATGGCTTGCAAGTGTTCCTGTTGCAGATTGTAGAGTGCCAGATGGGGTTGCAGTGCCTTGGTAACCGGGTGGGTCTGCTGGCCCTGATACATGCTGGCGATTTCCTTACGCCACCACGCCAGCTTGATGCGGGCCACCGATTCATCGGTGCAGTCGTCGACGGTATCGTCGACTTCGCGGCAGAAAGCATACAGAGCTGTAATGGCACGACGACGTTCCGGCGGCAGGAACAGGAAGCTGTAATAGAAACTGGAGCCGCTTTGTGCGGTCTTTTGCTGGCAGTAGTCGTCGGGGGACATGGATAAACAGGCGAGAGTGACTTCGAAGCCACTATTCTATCGGTTTAGGCTGGGGCTGTGGGTGACCCGCGCCCCTTATTCGCGTTCAGGCGAGGCCATACACAGCACGTAATTGCTGTTTCATGCGCAGTGCCGACCAGAAAATGCTCAGCCAGTCGCGCTTGCCCAGTTTCGGGCGGTGCAGAAACACGTCATATTCGGCCGCTTCGATGGCGTCGAGGATATGCAGGCCACCTTGCACCACCATGCGCAGCTCGAAACCGATCCGCCCTTTCAGACGCAGCGCCAACGGTGCGCCGCTGAGCAGCAGGGCACGGCAGCGCTCTACTTCGAATTTCATCATCGAGCGCCAGCGTGGCCGGGCGCTAGGGTGATCGAGCGCGGCTGGCGAGATGGCAAAGCGGTTCAGATCTTCCAGTGGCAGATAGATGCGCTCCTTGTGGAGGTCGATGGCGACATCCTGCAAAAAGTTAATCAGCTGCAGGGCGGTGCAGATGGCGTCGGCATCGCGGACATTCTCTTCATCGACGGCGTCATACAGGTGCAGCATCAGAAACCCGACCGGATTGGCCGAGCGCGAGCAGTAGTCGAGCAGGGCGTCATAGCTCTGGTAGCGGCTGACCAGCACGTCCTGCTTGAAAGCCGACAGCAGTTCGTACAGCGGTTTGGTGGGCAAGTCGTAACGGCGGATTACTTGTGCCAGGCGGGCAAACATCGGCAGTTCGCTGTCGGTGCCGGCATCGATACGGGTCAGTTCGGCCTCATAGGCGCTGAGCGCGGCCAGGCGTTGTTCGGGTGTGGCGTCGCCTTCATCGGCCAGATCGTCGGCACTGCGGGCAAAGGCGTAAATGGCTTCGACTGCGGGGCGGAGCCGGCCCGGGAGTAAAATCGATGCAACAGGGAAATTTTCGTAGTGGTCAACCGACATAAACACGCAGCCTAAAAGCAGATTTTAAAATTAATGACGCCAAAGTCATTTGCAAACGCAAGTGCTCGGCTTATAATAAATTAACGGAAAGTCATTAATTTCCAACTCGTAATATTAGTGCCAACTACACTCTAGAGCAAGCTAAAGGAAGAAACCGTGGTCGCCTTCAACAGTCAGCGTCAGAAGTTCCCCCTCACCATCGCCGTTCTGGCGCTCGCCACACTGGCCGCTTGTTCCAAACCTGTCGAGAAAAGTCCCGACATCCGTCCCGTGCGCGCCATGCTGCTGGCCGCCAGCGATGTGGCGATCGATGCCGAATTTGCCGGTGAGGTGCGGGCGCGGGTGGAATCGCGACTGGGTTTCCGGGTGGGTGGCAAGATTGTCGCACGCAAAGTCGATGTGGGGACGCTGGTTAAAAAAGGTCAGGTGCTGATGCAGCTGGACCCGCAGGATCTGCAACTGTCGCAAGCGCAAGCGCTGGCCGGGTTGCGTGCGGCGGAAACCAACCGTGATCTGGCCAAGGCCGAACTGCAGCGGTATCAGGAATTACGCAGCAAGAATTTCGTCAGTGCTGCCGTGCTCGATGCCAAAGATGCTGCCTTCAAGGGGGCGCAGGCCAATGTCGATGCGGCGCAGGCCGCTTATCGCGGCCAGTCCAATCAGGCCGGCTATGCGGCACTGGTGGCGGACATCGACGGCGTGGTCACGGCAGTCGATGCCGAGGTAGGGCAGGTGGTGGCCGCAGGCACGCCGGTGGTGCGGGTGGCGCGTCAGGGTGAAAAGGAAGTCGTGATCGGTCTGCCGGAAGACAAAGTGGACAGTTTGCGGCGCGTAGCCGATGTGCAGGTGCGTCTGTGGGCGGATCCGCAGCGTACCGTGGCCGGGAAAATCCGCGAAATCTCGCCGATTGCCGACGCGGCAACCCGTACCTATACGGCCAAAGTCAGCATCCCCGACACGCTCGCTGATGCCAAGCTGGGCATGACGGCGGTGGTGCTATTTAATTCGAAAACGGCGAGCCCGCAAATTAAAGTGCCATTGACGGCGCTGTTTTACGAAAAATCGGCCACCTCGGTGTGGCTGGTCGAGCGTAATGCCGTGCGGCTGGTGCCCGTCAGTGTCGGCGCTGCGGTGGGCAATGAAATCGTGCTCAACAGCGGTGTCAAAGCCGGTCAGACCGTGGTGACGGCCGGTGTGCATCTGCTCAAACCGGGGCAGCAGGTGAAAATTCTCGGTCAGGATGCGCCGGCTGCGTCCGCTAGTACGCCGGCGGCGGCAGTGGCGGGGAGCGGCAAATGAAGGGCGGCTTCAATCTTTCCCGCTGGGCGCTCGAGCATATTCCGCTGACCCGCTATCTGATTGCCGTGCTGCTGATTGGCGGCATGCTCAGTTATAGCAAGCTGGGCCAGGATGAAGATCCGCCATTTACCTTCCGTGCGATGGTGGTGCGGGCCGTGTGGCCCGGTGCGACGTCGCTGCAGATGGCCGAGCAGGTGACCGACAAGCTGGAGAAAAAGCTGCAGGAAACGCCTGATATCGACGAGATCAGCAGCTATTCCAAGCCCGGCGAAACCACCATTATTCTGAAGCTGCGCGAATCGGCGCCGCCGAAAGATGTGGCGCAGTCGTGGTATCAGGTGCGCAAGAAGATTGGCGATATGCGTGGCACCTTGCCACCCGGCGTGCAGGGCCCGTACTTTAATGACGAGTTTGGCGACACCTTCGGTTCCATTTTCGCCTTGTCCGGCGATGGCTACACCTATGCGGAGATGAAGGACTATGCCGACTTCGTGCGCCAGCAACTGCTGGGGGTGAAGCTGGTCTCCAAAGTCGAGCTGTTCGGCGTGCAGGAAGAGAAAATCAATATCGAGTTCTCGCACCACAAATTTGCCCAGCTCGGCATTCCTATCGATGCGGTGGCCAACCAGATCGCCACCCAGAATAGCGTCGAGGCCAGCGGTGTGCTGGTCACGCCGAGTGACAATCTGCAGGTGCGCGTGACGGGCGCGCTCAAGACCCTGAAGGATCTCGAGAATCTCGAATTGCGTGCCAACGGTACTACCTTCCGGCTGGGCGACTTTGCCACCATCAAGCGCCAGTATGAGGATCCGCCCGGGAACACCATGCGTTACAACGGCAAGCAGGTGATCGGGCTGGGCGTGTCGATGGAGAAGGGCGGCAATATCATCGAACTGGGCAAAAATATGGAGGCCAAAGTGGCCCTCATGAAAGGTCAGTTGCCGGTCGGGATAGAGCTCGAGCGCGTGTCGGACCAGCCGGAAGCGGTCAAGGCTTCGGTGGGCGAGTTTGTGCATACCCTGATCGAAGCGGTGCTGATCGTGCTGGCAGTGAGTTTTGTTGCGCTGGGCCTGCATAGCAAGCCGTTCCGGCTCGACGTGCGTCCCGGTCTGGTGGTGGCGCTGACGATTCCGTTGGTGCTGGCGGTGACCTTCCTGTTCATGCGCATGCTGGACATCGACCTGCACAAGATCTCGCTGGGCGCGCTGATTATTGCGCTGGGCTTGCTGGTGGACGATGCCATTATCGCCGTCGAAATGATGGTGCGTAAGATGGAGGAGGGCATGTCGCGCTTCGACGCGGCAACCTTCGCTTACACCTCGACGGCGATCCCGATGCTGACCGGTACCCTGATTACGGTGGCCGGCTTCCTGCCGATCGGTATGGCCAAATCGGCGGCCGGCGAATACACCTTCTCGCTGTTCTCGGTGAATGCACTGGCGCTGGTGATTTCGTGGGTGGTGGCGGTGGTCTTCACGCCTTACATCGGTTACGTACTGCTCAAGGTCAAGCCCCATGCGGCCGGTGCTGGCGAGCATGAGCTGTTCGATACGCCCGGCTTCCGGCGCTTCCGTGCCGTCGTGAACTGGTGTGTGGAATTCCGCAAGACCACGATTGTGGCGTCGATGCTGGTGTTTGCGCTGGGCGTGTACGGTTTCAATTTCATTGAAAAGCAATTCTTCCCCGACTCCAGCCGTCCCGAACTGATGGTGGAGATGTGGTCGCCCGAAGGCACGACCTATGCGGCCAACGAAGCGCAGGTCAAGAAATTCGAAGCCTTCATCAGCAAACAGGAAGGGGTGGTCAGCGTTACCAGTTATGTCGGTACCGGTAGTCCGCGTTTCTACCTGCCGCTGGACCAGATTTTCCCGCAGACTAACGTCTCGCAGATCGTGGTGTTGCCCAAGGATCTCAAGGCCCGCGCCACGTTACGCGACAAGATTGTCGAAGTTTTCAAGCAGGATTTCCCGGAAGTACGCGGGCGCGTCAAGCTGTTGCCGAACGGGCCACCAGTGCCGTATCCGGTGCAGTTCCGCGTGACCGGTGGCGATGTGGCGAAGGTGCGGGCGATTGCCGATCAGGTCAAGGACATCATGCGCGCCAATCCGAACACCATCGGCGTCAACGATAACTGGAACGAGTCGATCAAGGTGCTGCGCCTCGAGCTCGATCAGGACCGCATGCGCGCGCTCGGCGTCAGTTCGCAAACCGTGATGCGTGCTGCCAATACGGTCTTGACCGGCACCACCATTGGCCAATTCCGCGAAGATATCAAGCTGATCGATATCCGTATCCGTCAGCCGCTCGAAGAGCGCGACAGCATTACCGTGTTGAACAACACCAACGTGCCTACTGCCAGTGGCAAGTTTGTGACTCTGAGTCAACTGGCCCGTCCGCATTTCGTATGGGAACCCGGGGTGGTGTGGCGCGAAGGGCGTGAGTGGGCCATTACCGTGCAGTCCGACGTGGGTGACCACATTCAGGGGCCGACCGTGTCGAGCCAGATCGATCCCAAGCTGCAGGTGCTGCGCGCACAACTGCCGCCCGGCTATGCCATCACCGTGAAGGGTGCTGCAGCGGACAGTGGTTCGGCGGAGGCATCGATTGCGGCCAATCTGCCCCTGGCCGTGTTCATCATCTTTACCTTGCTGATGCTGCAGTTGCATAGCTTCTCGCGGGCGCTGCTGGTGTTCCTGACCGGACCGCTTGGTGTGGCCGGGGCGGCGATGGCGCTGCTGTTGCTGGGCCGCCCGCTGGGCTTTGTGGCCAATCTGGGTATCATCGCGCTGTTCGGCATGATCATCCGTAACTCGGTGATTCTGGTGGACCAGATCGAGCAGGACATTGCTGGCGGCGCCGAGCCGTGGACCGCGATCGTGGAATCGGCAGTACGGCGTTGCCGGCCTATCATCCTGACGGCCGCCGCGGCAGCACTGGCGATGATCCCT
>JAIELO010000286.1 GCA_019752915.1 Burkholderiaceae bacterium | reverse complement strand
GGCCAGTTCGGCCGGCAGCAGCAGTGCAGTGTTCGACACCAAGAAAGTCGAACGCATCAAACTCGCGATTGCTGACGGCCAGTTCCAGGTCAATTCCGAAAAAGTAGCAGATGGCTTACTCGACACCGTCAAGGATCTGCTGCACTCCCGTAAACGATAGGTCCCCCTATGGCAACCGCTACCCCGCTGCACAGCCTGCGCGAAGAACAACAGATCATGACAGCCCTGCTGGGCTTGTTAAAGCAGGAGCAGCAATTACTGGTAGCGGCGGAGATGGAAGGCATGCCCGCCATCACCACCAAAAAGACCGCACTGGTCACCCAGATGACCTTGTTATCTGCGCAGCGCCACCGGGCGCTCGGCAAGGCCGGTTTTCCGGCCGCCGAGGCAGGCATGGATGACTGGATAGCTGCCAGCGGCAGCGATGCCGAAGCCGCCGCCAGCGTGTGGCAAACCCTGTTGCAGCAGACCCGCGAAGCCAAAGAGCTGAACCGCATTAACGGCATGCTGATCAACAAACAGATGAACCATACCCAGGGTGCCCTGCAGGCTTTGCGTCCGGCCAGTGCCACCACGAATAATTTCTATGGACCGGGTGGCATGTCCACCACCCTGCCGCGCAGCCGCGGCTTCCTGGCCGGCTAAGCGCCCGCCACCGACGTAAAAAAAGCCGCTTAGCGGCTTTTTTTACGTCCGCCGAACGGCAACCACGAGGTATTTCTTGCCCAGAAAATAGGGACGCAACGCCAATGCGACTCATTGGCGTTGCGTCCCTGTTTTTCAGGCAAGATCTTTGCAGCGCGCACTCCAGGCGAGCGAGCGCGGCTTAGGGGTTAGGTAGCGCGGTGGGAATTTCCGTGACGGTTTCCGGGATGCCGGACAGGATCGTGACGGCGACCCGGCGGTTGCGCGCCCGCCCGATCGGATCGTCGTTCGAAGCTACCGGTACATTCGAGCTGTAACCGACTGCACTCAGGCGTTCGGCAGCAACCCCGGCATCAATGAACAGCCGCACCACGCTGCTGGCGCGCACGGCTGACAATTCCCAGTTAGAAGGGAACAGCACGTTGCGGATCGGCTGGTTATCGGTATGCCCTTCGACCTGCACGTTATGGCTGTCGTTACGCAGCAAGCTGGCAACCGCGCGCAGCGCTTCGGTCGACTCCGGCGTCAGACGCGCATCACCGGGATCGAACAGCACCGAGGCATTGATTTCGACACTCACCCCGCGACTGGTCTGGGTGACCCTTACTTTGCCTTCTTTGACCAGCGGTGCCAGCGTGGACAACAAGTCCTGCGCCAGCTTGGTCATGTGTTCTTTTTCCTTGCGGATCGCCTCGGCACGCCGTTTCAGCGCCACATTCGGCAATGGCAGGCTGGGCACTTCCGTGTTGATCAGCTGTGCCGAACCGGCACCGCCAAAAGCGTCACCGAGCGCGTCGGAAAAGATCCGGTACTTGCCGATATTCACCGAGGAAATCGCATACATCACCACGAAGAAAGCAAACAGCAGGGTAATGAAATCGGCGTAGGAAATCAGCCAGCGCTCGTGGTTTTCCGGTTCTTCATCGAACTTTCTGCGGGCACGCCGGTTCTGCATATTATTGCCCCCGCATCAGCGTGGCGACGCGCTCTTCGATGACGCGGGTATGATCGCCCGTCGCGATATCGTAGAACACGGCTGCCGCAATCTCCTGCTGGAACACGGCCCGGTTGACGATGGCTTTGAGTTTGTTGGCAATCGGATAGAACAACAGATTGGCCAGCCCGACACCGTACACGGTGGACACAAACGCCACCGCAATACCGGCGCCCAGTTTGTTCGGATCGGTGAGGTTTTCCATCACGTGGATCAGCCCCAGTACCGCCCCCAGAATCCCGATGGTCGGCGAATAGCCGGCCGCCGATTCCCAGATGCGCGCCGCCAGCCGCTCTTCGGTTTCATACACGGTGATTTCCGCGTCGAGGATCTGGCGCAGCTTATCCGGATTGATGCCATCGACGATCAGCCGCAAGCCCTTGGTGATAAAAGGATCTTTCGACGCCAGCATATAGCGCTCCAGCGACAGCAAGCCATCGCGACGGGCCGACAGCCCCCAGGCGTTGATATCGCGTGCCAGCGCCAGCCGGGTGTCCGGCGGTGGCGCAAACACCAGTTTCAGCATGCGCACCCCGCGCAGGAAGCTGGCGTAGCGGCTCTGCAGCAGTACCGCACCGATGGTGCCGATCACCACAATGGCGAAGGCAGCGGGCTGGAACAGCGAACCGAGTTTGCCGCCTTCCAGAGTCTGGCCGACCACGATGCCGGCCAGCGCCAGCAGTAAGCCGGCTACGCTGGACCAGTCCATGAGCGCTCCCGTAATGTTGCGCGCAGACGCGCCACGGCTTGCGTATGCAATTGCGATACGCGTGATTCGGATACGCCCATCACGGCGCCGATTTCTTTCAAGTTGAGCTCCTCTTCATAGTACAGCCCCATCAGAATTTTCTCGCGCGGTGGCAAGGCATCGATGGCGTCGATAACGGCCTGACGGAAATCGCCATCGAGCAGCGAACGCAATGGATCACTCTCTTCATCCGAGCAATAACGATCGAGGAAACTATCATTGCCGTCATCGTCGTGGAAGTCTTCGTAATAGACCAGCTGGTGGCCGCCGCCGTCGGTCAGCATTTCCTGATAGTCGGCCAGCGACAGCTTGAGCATCTTGGCCACTTCCGACTCGGTCGGCGGGTGACCCAGACGTTGCTGCAAGGTGCTCATCGCCGCTTCGATCTTGCGCATATTCTGGCGCATCGAACGGGGCAGCCAGTCGCTGCTGCGCAATTCGTCCAGCATGGCGCCACGAATCCGCAAAACAGCGTAAGTTTCAAACTGGGCACCATGACTATCTTCGTACCGGTTGATGGCGTCAAGCAGACCGATCATACCGGCCTGCACCAGATCGTCAACTTCGACGCTGGGGGGCAGTTTCGCCTTCATGTGATGGGCCAAGCGCTTTACCAACGGCATATGCTCCGTCAGTAAAGAATTCTTGTCCGCTTTCCCTTTAACCGTGTACATAAACTGTTTTTATCGTAATTGAATCGCTGAGGCGCTTAGCGCCACGCCGGCGCCGCTGCCATGGCAAACCGCCCTGCCAGCTGGCGAAACGCCACCGAAGCGCCGGCCAGCGGGAATGCATCGACCACCGCACGCCCCAAGCGTGCAGCGCGCTGCAGATATTCATCGGCTGGCACCGAGCCCATGGAAATCAGGTTGACGGCCAGATAGCGACTAGCGGCCTGTGCCATATTATCGTATACCACTTTTGCTTCGGCTTCGGAAGCCCCGGTGACGAGAATTCCGAACGGACGCCGGCCCAGTTCCTGATTCAGACGCTTGATCATACTGTATGCGGCCGTGATCGAGGCAGCGCTTTTGCCTACCTGCACCACAATTTCCGCGCTATCCATCACGGGCAGGGGGAAGCCGGCGCCATCGAATTCGCCGTCGACGATCACAATGCCAGTCTGTTTTACCAGCACATCGAAAGCCTTGGCCAGCCGGCGCGTTTCATCGGGACCGCCACGTGGCTGGCCGCGCGTCATGGAGGCGACCGCAAAACCCTGCGGTGCCTGATGGATCACCTGATCGAGCGCACATTCCTGGCGCGCCACATTGAGCAGGCTGGCGCCGCTATCGACACCCAGCCGGCTGGCCACGCCATGGGCCGTGGCGCAGGCATCCATCAGCAGTACATCGTTACCGGCACGCGCCAGCGACGCGCCCAGATTGACCAGCATGGCGCCTTTTTCTTCCGGCGCAGTGGCCGACAGGAAGGTGACGATACGGGGCTTAGGCCCCGCCAGCATGCGGCGCAGGCCTTCGGCCTGATCGAAATCGAAATTAGCCAAGGTGCACCTCGCGCAGTGCGCTGTCCATTGCGCCGCTACCCATCATCAGCGGCAGTTCGGCATCCAGATACTGGCTGGCAGCAACATCACGCTTGAGTTTGAAAGCGCGATCGATCAGATAGGCCGGATCGGCCAGATGCAGATCTTCCGGCACGCGCTGGCCGTTGGACACATAGAACAGATTGAGTTTCTGGCGGATCACCACGTCGAGCACGTTGCCGATCGCTGCCGCTTCGTCGAGTTTGGTCATGATGCAGCCGGCCAGACCACTGCCCTGATAGGCACGCACCACTTCGTTGAGGGTTTCCTGGGTCGCCGTCGCATTCAGGCACAGCAGGCGTTTCACGTTGTCGCCTGCGCCCTGCAGCATGGACACCTGTTCCGTCACCATCTGGTCGCGCTGGCTCACGCCCACGGTATCGATCAGCACGGTATGCTTGTTCTTCAGTTCTTTGAGGGCGATGCGCAGATCGGCTTCGTCTTTGACCGAGTGCACCATCACACCGAGAATTTTGCCGTAGATGCGCAACTGTTCGTGCGCGCCGATCCGGTAAGCATCGGTGGTAATCAGGGCCAGCTTGTCCGGGCCATGACGCATCACGCAGCGCGCTGCCAGCTTGGCGGTGCTGGTGGTCTTGCCGACACCGGTAGGGCCGACCAGCGCGAACACGCCGCCCTGATCGATCAGCGCATCTTCATTGGCCATCACCGACAGATTGCGGCTCAGCACCGATTTAATCCAGCGCATGCTCTCGGCAGCATCGCGGTTGGCAGGCAGTTTTTCGATCAGATAACGGGCCAGCGAGGCCGAGAAACCGGCCGCCAGCATTTCGCGCAGCACAGCAGTTTTCTGTGGTTCGCGGGCCTGGGTGGCGCCCCAGGAAATTTCCGCCAGCTGGGTTTCCATCATGCCGCGCATGGCGCGGATTTCATTCATCATGCCCTGCATTTCAGCGGCGGCCGATTCTTTGGCACTGGCGACAGCGCTCGCTACCATGGCACTGATCTGTGCGGCGCTCATCACCGGGGCAGCGGCGGCCGGCGCTGCGGGTGCCGGCGCTGGCGCACGGCGCGCTGCAGCGGCGGCAGGCGCAGCAGGAGCAAACGAGGCAGCGGCGCGCGGCTGCGGCGCAGCCGTTGGCAATACCAGCGATGGCGGCGGCTCGGCCATCGGCGAGTGCGGTGCCGGCATGCTCAGCGACGCGGCATCTTCATTGGCCAGGGCGAGAATTTCAATCACCCCGTCGACCTGCCGGTTGGACAGGATGACGGCATCCGGGCCTAAAGCCTCGCGCACTTTGCGCAGGGCTTCACGGGAAGTCGGGGCGGTAAATTTTTTAACGTTCATGGCCGGCTCTCTGCATTCTGGGACGAGTAGCGTCTACTGGATGAGACATCTTTACTCGGACAGTGCCATTATTGACGATGCACTCCGGAAATGATCCGTTGAACAAGAGGGCAAATCAGCCGTATTTCCCCTGGGCAGTTTAGTCTCCCGACGCAACGGCAAACACCTGCTGCAACTTGGTGGCGTGCACACACTGAGCGTCTAGCAGCTCTGCATGGAGAACGCTAGCACTAGCGCAAAGGCTAGCTGGTCTGCTGTCCGACCAGCGCCGTCACGCGGATGGTTTTCGATTCCGGCACTTCGGCATGCGACAGCACTTTCAGTTGCGGCAGCGAACGGCGCAGGAAGCGCGACAGCAGCGCCCGCAACGGCCCCGGCACCAGCAGCACCGGCGTCAGTCCCAGTGCTTCCTGCTGCGCGGCAGCTTGCTGGGCTTGTTGCGCGATGGTGTCGGCCAGCCCCGGTTCGATGCCGGCACCATCCGGACCGCTGGCAGCGAGCGCCTGCATCAGCAAGCGTTCCAGCCGGTTATCGAGCGTCATCACGGACAGCTCGCTAGCGCCCGGGAACAGTTGCTGCACAATGGCCCGACCCAGTGCAATCCGCACCAGCGCCGTCAGATCATTCGGATCCTGACTCTGGCCGGTATGCTCGGCCAGCGTTTCGATAATCGAGCGCATATCGCGAATGTGCACGCCTTCCACCAGCAGGTTCTGCAGCACTTTCTGCAGGGTCGACAGAGAAACCGTCTTCGGCACCAGATCTTCCACCAGCTTGGGCGCATCCTTGCCCAGATGGTCGAGCAGCGCCTGCACTTCCGCACGTCCCAGCAATTCCGAGGCATGGGTGGTAATCAGGTGATTCAGGTGGGTCGCCACCACAGTGCCGGCATCGACCACGGTATAACCCATGCTTTGGGCCTGATCGCGCAGACTGGCATCGATCCAGGTGGCCGGCAGACCGAAGGCCGGATCGGTAGTGGCCA
>JAIELO010000075.1 GCA_019752915.1 Burkholderiaceae bacterium | reverse complement strand
CTTTGAACTCCACGGTCAACATCATCAATACCGTCACCCAGTCCCAGGGCGGCGTCCTCAAGGCGCCAGTTGTAGTAACTCCGCCGGACGCCGGTAGCGCGTCCACTGCGACCGGCGGCACCGGCGGGACCAGCAAGCCGGACGACAAAGTCCCGGATGAAAAAGATAAGTCCTCTGGCAAGGTCGATGTGCTGGCCAGTAAAAATGAGCCGACCAAGAAAATGTATTGCAACTGACGCGACGCAGTAAGGCCCCGTCTGCGCGACGGGGCCGGTTGTGCGTTGCAGTGAAACACCTGAGCGGGAGCCTTTCGGTGTTCCGTGACAGGCGTTGCAAATGGCAGGGGCGGTAGCGGCGGTGCTTGGGTCAGTCCGGCGTTGGCAAGCGGTGTTGCCGTTGAAGACAGACTTTTAAAGTTGGCAAAATGCATTCAATAAAAACTACGAGCGAACTCATGAGATATGGCCTTACCCGTCTGCTAGCAGCTACCCTGATGACTGCCGTCGTGAGTTCTGCCGCAGCGGCGGCGGACGACAGCGGCGTGATCCGCTTTGAGATTTCCCGTTTCGACGTTCAGGGCAACAGCCTGTTGTCGCCGCTGCAGATCGATGCGCTGTTGGCGCCATTCACGGGGAAACAGCGCGATTTTGGCGACGTGCAACGTGCGCTCGAGGCGCTGGAAGCGGCTTACCACCAGCAAGGCTACAAGGTCGTAACGATCGAACTGCCTGAGCAGGAGCTCGACCGCGGCGTGGTGCTGCTGCGGGTGGTGCAAACGCGCATCGGCCGTATCAGCGTGAAAAACAATCGCTACTTCGATGAGAATAATATCCGTAACAGTCTGCCAGCGTTGCAGGAAGGCCATACCCCGAATTTGAACGCAGTCTCGGCTAATTTAAAGCTGGGCAACGAGAATCCTGCCAAGGAAGTCACCCTCAAGCTGCAAAGCGGCGAACAAGACGATGAGGTTGATGCCACGCTGGACGTTAAGGATCAGTCCGTCTGGAAGGGGCTTGTGAACGCCGATAACACTGGCACCCGGCAGACTGGCAAGACCCATCTCGGGTTCGTCCTGCAAAACAGCAATCTGTTCAACCGCGATCATCAGGCCTCGCTGCAGTACACCACATCGGCCGAGGAACCCGGGCGCGTCAAAGTATATGGCGCCGGCTACCATATTCCTATGTACGCACTGGGTGCGTCGCTGGACCTGTTCGCGAGCTATTCCAACGTCGATTCCGGCACCGTTTCGGCTGGCGCGGTCAACCTGGCTGTCAGCGGCAAAGGCGCGGTGTACGGCGCCCGCTATAACCAGATCCTGGCCAAGCGTGGCGAACTCGAATCCAGAATCAGTTACGGTGTCGACTACAAAGCGTTCAAGAACAGCCTGCAGTTCCTGGGACAAGAACTTGGCAATGATGTGACCGTGCATCCGCTCAGCGTCAGCTATCAGGCCACGTTGCCGATCCCGCAAGGCGAGCTGAGCGGGCAGTTGACGCTGCTGCGTAATGTCTCCGGAGGCGCCAAGGGTGATCAGGCCGCGTTCACACTGGCCCGCACCGGCGCCAAGGCCGACTACACCATGGTGCGGCTGGCGGCCAGCCTGACCCGCGCACTGGCCAGTGACTGGCAACTGCGCGCCACCGTCAATGGCCAGTACAGCGGCGATGCACTGATTTCCGGCGAGCAATTCGGCGCTGGCGGTGCGACCTCGGTGCGCGGTTTCGACGAACGCGAGATCTCCAATGACTCCGGGCTGGGCGTCAATCTGGAAGCCTACACGCCCAATCTGTGTAGCCGTGACGGTTGGAATTGCCGCCTGCTCGCCTTTTATGACAGCGCTTATGCCCGACGTAACCATGCACTGCCGGCGGAGCTGAGCAGCATCGTCATCGCCAGCACCGGTGTCGGCGCACGCTTCTTGCTGTCGACCTACGTTAACCTGCAACTGGACTTTGGCCACGCGGTGCGCACCGGCGTTGCCGGGGGAGCGCACGCCAGTCGTTTGCACCTGCGCCTCGGTCTGGCGTACTGAGCGGTTTTTGTTTGTCCCCGAATTTATTGGAAATCACCATGCCACAGTCAAAAATCCCCCGCGTTGTTCGCCTCTGGTTCAATGGCTTGTTGCTGCTGGTGCTGTGTGGCATGACGAGTGCCGGCTGGGCTGGGCAAGTGGCTGGCACAATCGTCCAGTTGAGTGGCCCGCTGCTTGCCAAAAAAGCCAACGGGGGTGCTCGCATCCTGTCCTTGCGCTCGGAGGTAGAAAGCGGCGATACGCTGGTGACGGAAAAAAATACCTACGCCATGCTCAAGTTCATCGATAACAGCGAGATTACCCTCAAACCGGGGACCACTTTTAAGGTCGAGGATTTCAGTTACGACGCCGGTAAGCCGGATGCGGACAGCGCCTCGTTCAGTCTGGTCAAAGGCGGCTTGCGTTCGGTGACCGGCTTGCTTGGCAAACGCAATAAGGAAAAGTTTTCCATGAAGACGCCCAGTGCCACCATCGGCATTCGCGGCACCACCTTCATTGCCGACATCGTCGAGCCGAGTGCCGAGGCGCTGGCTGCACAGCAAGCCTACAATCTGGCCAGTACCGCTGCGCTGGATCAACTGGCCGCGCCGGTGCGGCCGCTGATGCTGGCGCAGCTGACGCCACCGCCACCGGGCGGCGTGCGCGCGCCCGGCCTGTACGTGCAAGTGCTCGACGGTTTGATTCATGTGACCAATCCCTCCGGTACCAGTAACTTCAGTCCCGGCCAGTTTGGCTATACGCCTAACTTCAGGCAGCCGCCGGTACTCCTGCCGGTCAATCCGGGTATCCCATTCACCCCACCGCCCGCATTCAGCCAGAGCAGCGGTCCGAACGCCAGCAGTACGCCGAACAAGTCCAACGTCGTCGATTGCGAAGTGCGCTAGGCCTGGCCGTGCTGACAGAAAGGCCTTGACCTTACCATCGTGGCATACTGGACGCTGTAGTTTTCTGCACTCATTACATCGTCACCGGGTTTGCCATGGCCACTTCCGCTGTTCCCAACATACTATCGATCAAAATCGGCGGCATGAGCTGCGCGTCCTGCGTGGGGCGTGTCGAGCGCGTGCTAGCGGCCGTGCCCGGTGTTGACAAGGTCAGCGTGAATCTGGCCACCGAATCGGCACGGGTGGAATCCAGTGCGCCGCTCGACGTCGCGGCGCTGGTTCAGGCCGTCGATCAGGCTGGCTATCAGGCCACGCCGGAGCAGATCCTGAACGTCGCGGCAGAGACTGTTCCCCGCGCTGCCCATCATGCATTCGCAGCGCCTGCCGGCGGCCGCGCAGTGCTGCTGGCGGCATTGCTGGCGCTTCCCTTGCTGGTGCCGATGCTGCTGGAACCGGTCGGCGTGCACTGGATGCTGGACGGACGCGTGCAACTGCTGCTGGCAACGCCGGTGCAGTTCTGGCTCGGCGCCCGTTTCTATCGCGCTGGCTGGCTGGCGTTGCGCGCCGGTAGCGGCAATATGGATCTGCTGGTGGCGCTCGGTACTAGCGCCGCGTATGGCCTGAGCGTGTATCAGTTGCTGGCGTCGGCGTCGGCCATGCCGCATCTGTACTTCGAGGCATCGGCCGTGGTAATCACGCTGATTTTGCTGGGCAAGTGGCTGGAGGCGCGCGCCAAGCGCCAGACCACCTCGGCGATTCGCGCTTTGCAGGTGCTGCGCCCGGAGTCGGCGCGGGTGCGCCGGGGCACGCAGGATGTCGAAGTAGCAATCGATGCGCTACGCCCGGATGAACTGGTGGTGGTGCGACCCGGCGAACGGGTGGCGGCCGACGGCGTGGTGGTGGAAGGCGCCAGTCACGTCGACGAGGCACTGATCACGGGCGAAAGCGTTCCCGTTGCACGGAGTGCCGGTGACCCGGTGACGGGCGGCGCCATCAATGGCGAAGGCTTGTTGCTGGTGCGGGTCACGGCGGTGGGGGCCGAGAGCAAGCTGGCGCGCATCATCCGGCTGGTGGAAGATGCGCAGGCCGTCAAGGCACCGGTGCAGCATCTGGTGGATCGTGTCAGCGCGGTGTTCGTGCCGGTGGTGCTGGTGTTGGCGCTGCTGACGCTGGCGGGCTGGTGGCTCGCCAGTGGCGATCTGGAACGGGCCATCATCAATGCCGTCGCGGTGCTGGTGATTGCCTGTCCATGTGCACTGGGGCTGGCCACACCGGCCGCAATCATGGCGGGCACCGGGGTGGCGGCGCGTCATGGCATCCTGATCAAGGATGCCACGGCACTGGAACTGGCGCATCGCATCACCTGTGTGGCGTTTGATAAAACTGGCACCCTGACCGAAGGCAAGCCGGTATTGCAGGCGCTGCATGCCGTCGATCACGATCCGGACAGCTTGCTGCGGCTGGCCGCGGCGATCCAGCGCGGCAGCGAACATGCGCTGGCGCGTGCGGTGCTGGACGCGGCGGCACTGCGCGGGCTGGATGCCACGCTCGGCGCGAGCGATCTATCGGCCTTGCCGGGGCGCGGCGTAGCCGCCACGGTGGCGGGCCAGCGCTTGCTGCTAGGAAGCAGCCGGCTGATGGCCGAGCAGGGTGTCACGCTGACCGCCTTGCAGGACGAGGCGGATGGGCTAAGCCGGCAGGGGCTGAGCATCGCCTGGCTGGCCAGTCTGGCACCGGTACCGCAATTAGTCGGGCTGCTGGCGTTTGGCGACCAGATCAAGCCGCAGGCGCAGGGCGCGCTCGATGCTCTGCACGCGCTGCAGGTGGAAACCATGTTGCTGACCGGAGACAATCAGGGTAGCGCCGATGCCATCGGCCAGGCGCTGGGCCTGCGCCGCGTGATGGCCAATATGCTGCCGGCGGACAAGGCCGAGACGGTGCGCGCGCTGCAGCAGCAGGGGCGCTGCGTGGCCATGGTCGGTGACGGCATTAATGATGCCCCGGCGCTGGCGGCTGCCGATGTCGGCATCGCCATGGGCAGTGGCACCGATGTCGCCATGCATGCGGCCGGGATTACCCTGATGCGCGGCGATCCGGCGCTGGTGGCCGCCGCCATCGAGATTTCGCGCCTGACCTACCGCAAGATCCGGCAAAACCTGTTCTGGGCGTTTATCTACAATCTGGTGGGCATCCCGCTGGCCGCATTCGGCCTGCTCAATCCCATGGTGGCCGGGGCTGCCATGGCGTTCAGTTCGGTGAGTGTCATTAGCAATGCCTTGCTGTTGCGGCGCTGGAGACCGGCATGAATATCGGTATGGCTGCGGCAGCCACGGGCGTCAGCGCAAAGATGATCCGCCATTACGAAAGCATCGCCCTGATCCCGCCCGGTAAGCGCAGCGCGGCTGGCTACCGTATTTATGCGGACAGTGATCTGCATGCGCTGCGCTTCATCAAGCGCAGCCGTAACATGGGGTTTTCGCTGGAACAGATCCGCGAGCTGCTCTCGCTGTGGCAGGATCCGCAGCGTGCCAGTGTCGACGTGAAGCGCCTTGCACAAGGCCATGTCGAGGCGCTCAATGCGCGCATCGCCGAGCTGACGGCCATGCGCGACAGCCTGCAGACGCTAGCGGCCTGCTGTCACGGCGACCAGCGCTCCGACTGTGCGATTCTGCAATCGCTGGCCGACTAGCGCCGGCGATCCAGCGCGCCACGCAACGCGGGTTCAGGCGCGCATAAACATCCACACGGTCAGGCTGGCGCCGACCACCACGACAAAACCGCGCATGACTTTTTCCGGCAGACGGTGCACCAGCCAGCCGCCGACCAGACCACCGACGATGCCGCCGGCGCACAGGGCCAGCGCGGCAGGCCAGCTGATGAGCGAGGAACTGGCGAAAATCACCGCCGCTGCTGCATTCATGGCCATCGCCAGCACATTCTTGGTGGCCGCAGCCGCGCGTACCTGCTGACCTGCCACGGTCAGTGCTGCCAGCATCAGGAAACCGATCCCGCCACCGAAATAGCCGCCATATACGGCGATGCAGCTCTGTACCAGTATCAAGGTCCAGCGTGGCATGCTGCTGGCTGCATGCAGCGGTTTTTTGCGGAAACTACCCCAGGCAAACACGCTGGTGGCGAACAGCACCAGCCACGGCACCAGCCGGGCGAAGAAGGAGGGCGGCGTATTGAGCAGCAGGATCGCGCCCAGCAGCCCGCCGATGCCACTGATGATGAGCATCTGGCGGAATGTCAGCGGTCCGACATCGGCGACCAGTTTGCGTCCGGCATAGCCGGAGGTGATCTGGCTGGGAAAG